>DAOTWK010000406.1:0-3496 GCA_034435815.1 Anaerolineae bacterium
GATGGACGCCCTCTCAGCCCGGCTCACCCGGACTCCCCTGGGAAGGATTCAGTTGTTGATGAAATTATACCACGGAATGAAGGTCCCCGCAAAATTTTGCCGTCGTCAAGGGTGTCCCAATTTCGTCGGAAACAGTCTTTTAAGCCCGGACGTTTATGTCCGGGCTCAAAAGACGAAGCCCTTCGGGCTGAAAGAAGATTTTTTCCCAGGCTTACGAGGCTCCGAGAGGATCAGACGAGCCACCCGGCAGGCGTTTTCAGCCTCCGAAGGGGAACTTTGATTAAGCCCGGCGGTAAACGACCGGGTAAAGGAAACCCGACCGTTTTGGGACACACCCCAGCCAGATGTCCACTGGCTACCTTCCCCTTTTTGTGGTATCATTTTTACGGATAGGCCGATTTCCCCCGCCCGAGGTACGAATGGACGCACCGCGATCGCTCTGGACCGACCATCCCATTCAGACCCGCAGCGAAGACCGGCTGAACTTTGCCGACTACGCCGATATTCTGGCCGACATCATCCTCACCGCCGACACTCCGATCACTCTGGGCATCTTCGGGCCGTGGGGGAGCGGGAAGACCAGCCTGATGCGGTTGGTGGCCGAGCGGCTCACTGGTCAGCGCACCCCCGGCCATCGCCGCGCCCGTACCGTCTGGTTCAACGCATGGCAGTATGAGCGAGACGAGGCCGCCCTGTGGCGCTCCCTCCTCCTCCACGTCCTGGACGGCCTGCGGAGCGACGACCTCTCCGAAGAGGACGCCCGGCAGATAGAGGACTGGCGGATGCGCCTCTACACCGACGTGGAGCGGACCGAACTGGGCTCTCTGCAGGTGGACTGGCCCGCCGCTGGCCGCGCCGCCCTTAAACTGGGCCTCTCTTTCATCCCCGGCCCGGGGACGCTGGCCGAACTGGTCAAACTGGCCCAGGGCAACATTTCGGTGGTGGAGGACCTGGTCAAAGCTTTCCGGCGGGAACGGGTGGAAATCCACCGCCGTCGCCTTTCCCTGCTGGAAGAATTCCAGGCCGGCTTCGCCCACCTGGTCCGGGAGTACGTCTGGTCCCGCAATGGCCTGCTGGTGCTCTTCATAGACGATCTGGACCGCTGTCTCCCGGCCCGCGCCGTGGAGGTCCTGGAGACGGTCAAACTCTACCTGGACGTGCCGGGGTGTGTCTTCGTCATCGCCGCCGACCGGGAGGTGATTGAGCGGGTGGTCCAGAGCCAGTACGGCGCCGAAGCCGATGTCCCCTTCCAGGGCCGGGATTATCTGGATAAACTGGTCCAGATTCCCTTCTATCTTCCTCCGCTGGAAGAGGAACAGATTCTCTCCTACATCGCCAACCACGCGCCGGAGATAGATGAGACCTGCCGGACGATTTTCGCGGTCGGCCTGGAGCCGAACCCCCGGGTGGTCAAGCGGGCGCTGAACATCTTCCGTCTCCTCTCCGACCTGGCCCGACGGCGGGAGCAGGCAGGCGTCATGGAGCCCGTCGTCCCGGGCCTCCTGGCCAAAATGGTGGTGGTCCAGACCCGCTACCGGGACCTCTACCGGGACCTTCAGGAGTACCCCGTCCTCATCCAGGACCTGGAGACAGCGGCGCGGGAAGGGACGGAGGTCCGCCAGCCGGTGGTGCCGGTCCCCACAGAGACCGGTACGCTGCTGGAGAAGTACCTGCGCCACCGCCCGCTCCTGCGAATGCTGCGCATCGGGCCACCCTTTGCCCCTCTGAGTCGGGAACAGATTGCCGCCTACATCTTCCTGGTCCGCACCACCGGCGCGGAGGGGGCCGAACCCCCGGCAGACCTGCCCTCGCGCCGCTGGGCGGACCTCCTGAGCAACGACTCCATTCGCCTGAAGAGCGCGGTGGAGGCCGTTCGGGATCAGGGCACCGCCGAATGGTACCGGGACGCACTGGTGCGGGTCCTGGAGCCGGGCTCGGGCGCCTCCATCTCTGAACGGCTCTCCGCCGCTACCGCCCTGGGCTACTTGGGCGATCCTCGGAACCTGGACGAGATGGTGGAGGTCCCGGGCGGCCCGTTCCTCTTCGGCGCAGAGCGGCGGTCTGTGATGACGATGGCTTTCCGCATCGGCCGCTATCCCGTGACCAACGCCCAGTACGCCCGATTCCTGGCGGCCAATCCCCAGTACCCCGTCCCGCACGTGGACGAGGAGTGGGCCCGCCCCTACAACTGGGACCCCGTCACCCGGACCTACCCCGAGGGGAAGGCCAACCACCCGGTCGTGCTGGTGAGTTGGGAAGACGCCCGGGCCTACTGCGCTTGGGCAGGCGTCCGTCTCCCCACCGAGGAGGAGTGGGAACGGGCGGCCCGGGGGGAGGACGGGCGGGTCTACCCCTGGGGGCCGTCCTTTGACCCGACCCGGGCCAATGTGCGGGAGAGCGGCATCGGCGGCACTACACCCGTCGGCGCCTACCCGGAAGGGGCCAGTCCTTACGGATTGCTGGACTGCGCCGGGAACGTCTGGGAGTGGACGTCCACGCCCCACGACGAGTACGAGATGGTCATCCGGGGCGGGGCCTGGAACTTCTTCGCGGAGGACGCGCGGACGTTTGTCCGGGAGCGGGCCCGCCGGGACCACCGCTCCCACTGCGTGGGTTTCCGCGTCGCCGCCGGTCCCGCCGTACCCCGGCCGGATAGGGGGGACGAATTTTAGGTTGCCGAACGGGCGGCTCAACTGGCGCCGCCCCGCCCCGTATCCTGGGCGGACGTTCTGGTGGACGACCGCCAGACCTTATTGCCGGCAAAATGGTGGCCCTGGTGGAACGAGGGCTTCTTGGAGTATGAAATGGCCGAAAAACACTTTCTCCAACTATTGCGCTCCGCCCAAGAGCGCCGCCGGTCCTGGCTCTGTGTGGGCCTGGACCCCGTATTGGAACAACTCCCAGAGGTAGCCCAGCGGGCGGATGACCCGTTGGCCCACTTCGGGCGGGCCATCGTGGAGGCCACCGCCGACCTGGCCTGCGCCTACAAGCCCAACCTGGCCTTCTGGCTGGTACACGGGACGGGAGGCTTGCGGGCCCTGCAGGCCGTCCTGGAGGCCGTCCCGGAGGACGTGCCGGTCATCCTGGACGGCAAGTTCGGCGACATCGGTCACACCGCCGCCGCCTACGCCCGCTTCGCTTTTGACGTCCTGCGCGCCGACGCGGTCACCGTTAACCCCTACCTGGGCCTGGACGGAGTCCGACCGTTCCTGGAGCGGGCGGACCGGGGCGTCTTCCTGCTGGCCCGGACCTCCAACCCCTCTGCGCCGGACCTGCAGGACCGGACGGCGGGCGGAGAGCCGCTCTATCTGGCGGTAGCCCGGCTGGCACAGGACTGGGACGATGCCTACCCCGGCGCCTGCGGCCTGGTGGTGGGCGCGACCTATCCGGAGGAACTGGCCCGCCTGCGGGCCGCTGTCCCCAGCCTCCCTTTCCTGATCCCCGGCCTGGGCGCGCAGGGCGGCGACCTGGAAGCGGCGGCCCGCTACGGCCCGGC
>DAOTWK010000407.1:0-5554 GCA_034435815.1 Anaerolineae bacterium
GGCGATGTTGTCGTCCTGATTGGCATCGCTGTCCTCATCTATGTGGGCGTGCGGCTGGCCTTGCGCGCCCCAGAGGCGGTAGAAGGTCCCACTATCTCCCTCTCGCCCCGCGCGCTGCCCTATTATGCGTTCCGATCCGTTGGCCGAATGGCCGCCGCATACGCCCTCTCCCTGCTCTTCACCTTGGTCTACGGCCGGGCCGCCGCCTACAACCGCCGCGCCGAGCAGGTCCTGATGCCTCTGCTGGACGTCCTCCAGAGCGTGCCCATCCTCTCTTTCCTGCCGGTGGTCCTCCTGAGCCTCAGCGCCATCCTGCCGGAGCGGACCGCGGCCGAACTGGCTTCCATTGTGCTCATCTTCACCAGCCAGGCCTGGAATATGACATTTGCCTGGTATCAGTCTCTGACCACCATCCCGGTGGAATTGCGGGAGGCCAGCGCCATTTTCCGCTTCAACGGCTGGCTCCGCTTCAAGGTACTGGAACTTCCCTTTGCGGCCATCAGTCTGCTCTGGAACAGTATGATGAGTTGGGCCGGGGGCTGGTTCTTCCTGATGGCGGCGGAGATTTTCACTGTGGGGCAGCGGGACTTCCGCCTCCCTGGCCTGGGGGCCTATCTGCAAGAGGCTGCCAGTCAGGGCGACACCCGCGCCATCCTCTGGGGGGTTGGCGCGCTGGTCCTGGTTATCGTTGCACTGGACCAATTGGTCTGGCGGCCCCTGCTGGCCTGGGCCGACCGCTTTAAACTGGAGACCGTAGAGGGGGAAAACCCGCCCCCATCATGGTTCTACGACCTTCTGCGAAGCGCGCGCATTCTGGAACAGCTCTCGCAGGGGGTCTGGCGACCGCTCAGCGAGCGGCTGGATGCCTGGTTCATCCGCCGCGCCAGGACCCCAGGCCCGGAGGCCGAACGCCGGGGCCGGCCCTGGCTCCTCTACCTGCTGGCCCTGCTGCTGGGGCTGGGATTGGCCTACGGTGCCATCCGCGCCGCGCTGATGCTGATAACGGTGCCCGCAAGCCAGTGGGGGGAAATCGGGCTGGGCGTCCTGGCGACTCTCCTGCGGGTCTCTACTTCTCTGCTCATCGCGCTGGCCTGGACGATTCCCGTCGGCGTGGCCATCGGCACCAATCCCCGCGCGGCGAATTACCTGCAGCCGGTTGTCCAGGTGGTGGCCTCTGTCCCGGCGACGGCCCTCTTCCCGGTTTTCCTGCTCCTGATTATCGGCCTGCCGGGCGGGCTGAATATCGCGGCCATCGCGCTAATGCTGATGGGCACCCAGTGGTATTTGCTCTTCAACGTCATTGCAGGCGCCTCGGCCATTCCCCAGGACCTGAAGTACACCTCTGCCCTCATCGGCCTGAGCCGGTGGGAACGCTGGCGGACCCTCATCCTGCCCGGCCTGTTCCCGTACATCATCACCGGAGCCATCACCGCCAGCGGCGGGGCCTGGAACGCCAGCATCGTCGCCGAGCACGTGGAGTTCGGCGGTCGGACGATCTACACCGTCGGCATCGGCGCCCTCATTGCCCGCGCCACCGCCACCGGCGACTATCCCCTCCTGCTGGCCGCCACGCTGACGATGGTCCTGGCCGTCGTTCTCATCAACCGCACCCTCTGGCGCCGGCTCTACCGCCTGGCCGAAGAACAGTATCGGATGGAGTGAGCCCATGTCCACCAACGGCTACCTGCTGGAAGTTCGCCACATCCAACAGATTTACCGCAGTGGCTCCCGCCAGTTCATCGCCCTGCAGGATGTGAACCTGGCTGTCCGTGAGGGGGAATTTCTCTGCCTGCTGGGGCCGTCGGGCTGCGGGAAGAGCACCCTTCTGCGCATTGTGACCGGCCTTCAGCGGCCGACGGAGGGGGTCGTGCTCTATCGCGGCCAGCCGCTCCGGGGCGTCAACCCCCACGCCACCATCGTCTTCCAGACCTTTGCGCTCTTCCCCTGGCTCACGGTCATAGAAAACGTGGAGGTGGCGCTGAAGGCGCGCGGTGTCCCCCCGAAGTTACGCATCGCCCGCGCAATGGACCTGCTGGATCGGGTCGGATTGGACGGGTTTGAGATCGCCTACCCGCGCGAACTCTCCGGCGGGATGCGTCAGAAGGTGGGCTTCGCCCGCGCGATGGCCGTGGAGCCGGAACTGCTATGCCTGGATGAGCCCTTCTCCGCCCTGGATGTACTGAGCGCGGAGTCGCTGCGGGGGGAACTGCTGGAATTGTGGACGGAGGGAAAAATCCCCACCCGGGCCATCCTGATGGTGACCCACAACATTGAGGAAGCGGTCTTCATGGCCGACCGGATTGTGGTGATGGAGAAGGACCCGGGGCGGGTGGTGGCGGAGATGACGGTGGACCTGCCCCACCCCCGGCAGCGGCGCTCGCCGGAGTTCCTGGAGCAGGTGGACCGGGTGTACGGTCTGCTGGCCGGGCAGACCCAGCCGGAGCACGTGGAACTGGGTGCGGCGCCCGGTGAGCCAGGGCGCATCCGGGCCCTGCCGCCCATCACCATCAACGACCTGGCGGGTCTGCTGGAGCATGTGGCCGAGATGCCCGACCGTCGCCACGACCTCTATCGCCTGGCCGAGGAGTTGCGCGTGGACTCCGACCACCTGCTGCAGTTGACGGAGGTGGCGGAGTTGCTGGGCTTCGCCACCATTGGCAAGGGCGACATCGTCCTGGCTCCCCTGGGGGAGACCTTCGCGGAGGCCAGCATCCTGGCCCGCAAGGAGATTTTCGCCACCCGCATCCGGCGGTTGCCGATGTTCCGCTGGCTCCTCTCTCTGCTGAGCGTCGCCGAGAACCGCCGATTGAAAAAAGACGTCATACTAAGAGCGCTGGAACTGGAGTTCCCGCCCGACGACGCGGAACAGCAACTGGAGACCATCATCAATTGGGGCCGCTACGCCGAAGTCATTGTCTACGACGACGCAACGGAGACGATATTCCTGGAGTGAAAGAGAAGGTTTGCGGTGGGCAGCGAAGCCGCCCGCCGCAAACCTCCTCCCCATCAGCCATGCGCCGACTGTGGAAGTTCTTGATCCTGATTCTGGCCCTCCTGGTGGCAGCCGGGGCCGCGGGCGCCCATCTCCTCCTGGCCGACCTGCCCTCCCCCGACACCCTCTACGACCACCAGACGGGTGCCTCCTCCCGCATCCTGGACCGGCACGGCCGTCTGCTCTACGAGATCGCCGACCCCCACGCCGGGCGCCATGTCCCGGTGCCGCTGGAGGAGATTCCCCTCTACTGCCGCCAGGCCACCATCGCCACGGAGGACGCCGACTTCTACACCAACCCCGGGGTGGACGTCCGGGGCATCCTGCGCGCGGTCTGGATCAACCTCCGGGGCGGCGAGGTGCTGGCAGGCGGCTCCACGATCACTCAGCAGGTGGCTCGCAACCTCCTCCTCTCCCCCCAGGAGCGGAGCCAGCGCACCCTTTTGCGCAAACTCCGGGAGTCCATCCTGGCCTGGCGCATCGCCCGAACGTTCACCAAAGACGAGGTCCTGACCCTTTACCTGAACGAAGTCTATTACGGCAACCTGGCCTATGGCATAGAGGCCGCTGCACGCACATACTTCGGCAAGAGCGTCCGGGAGCTGAGTCTGGCAGAGTGTGCCCTCCTGGCTGGCCTTCCTCAATCCCCGGCCTACTACGACCCGCTGGCGGACCCCGACCGGGCCCGGAAGCGGCAACAGGTGGTTCTGGGGCTGATGGTGGAGCAGGGGTACATCACCCCGGAGCAGGCAGAACTGGCCGCGCGGGAGCGGCTCCACTTTGCTGCCACCCCCTTCCCGATTGAAGCCCCCCACTTCGTGATGTACGTCTGGGCGTGGTTGGAACGGAAATTCGGCGCCGAGGCCCTCTACACCGAAGGGCTTGTCGTGACCACGACGCTGGACCTGGACCTCCAGCATACTGCCGAAGAGGTCGTCCGGCGGCACCTGGCGCGCCTTTCGCAGGCCAGCGAGGAGAGCGGCCTGCGGGAAGTGAACAACGCCGCACTGGTCGCGCTGGACTCCCAGACCGGCGCAATTTTGACAATGGTCGGCAGCCCCGACTATTTCAATCCGGCCATAGACGGGGCGGTGAACGCGGCGCTGGCCCTCCGGCAGCCCGGCTCGGCCATCAAACCCCTCACTTACGCCGCCGCCTTCAGCCCCGACGCCGACGGCCGCCCCCTGCTGACCCCCGCCTCGGTCATCCTGGACGTCCGCACGGCTTTCCCCACCCGGGAGGGACTCCCCTACGTCCCGGAGAACTACGACCGCCGATTTCACGGGCCCGTCTCCGCGCGGGAGGCGCTAGCCCGATCTCTGAACGTCCCCGCCGTCCGGGTGCTGCAGATGGTCGGGGTGGACCGGCTGGTGACGCTGGCCAGCGACCTGGGAATGACCTCCTTCGGGACGGGGGAGCGGTTCGGGCTGGCGCTGACGCTGGGGGGCGGCGAGGTGCGGCTCTTGGAACTGACGGCCGCGTACGCGGCCTTCGCCAACGGGGGACGACGGGTGGAGTCGTTCGGCGTGCTGGAGGTCCGGGACGCACGCGGGCAATTGCGCTATCAGGCCCGGCCCGTCCCCGGCCCGCAGGTCCTGGACCCCCGCGTCGCGTATCTCATCACCGACGTTCTCTCCGACGAGAATGCCCGCGCTCCGGCCTTCGGCACCGGCAGTGTCCTGAATCTATCCCGCCCGGCGGCGGCCAAAACCGGCACCTCGTCCGACTGGCGGGATAACTGGACGGTGGGGTACACGCCGCAGTTGGTGACGGGAGTCTGGGTAGGAAATGCCGACGGGCGGCCTATGCGGGACGTCTCCGGGGTGGAGGGGGCCGGCCCTATCTGGCGCGACTTTATGGAACGGGCCCTGCGAGGTCAGCCGGTGATGTCGTTTACCGAGCCGCCCGGGGTGGAGCGGGTGCGGGTCTGCGTCCCCTCCGGGCTTCTGCCGACCCCGCTCTGTCCGCGCACGCGCGAAGAGATTTTCATCGCGGGCACTGCTCCCACCGAGCCGGACCACTGGTATCGGCTTTTCCGGATAGACCGGGCGACGGGCCTCCCCGCAGGGCCCGACACGCCGCCGGACCGGGTGGAGGAGCGGGTCTTCATCGTCCCGCCGGCGGAGGCCTGGGAGTGGGCCCGGGCCAACCACTGGCCCCTGCCGCCGGAGATGCCCGGCGGAGAAGGGCACGCCTCCCCCGGCCCGCCCCTGGTCATCACTCACCCCGACGACGGCACCATCTACCGCCTCTCCCCCGTCGTGCCGGGGGCTTATCAGGCGATCCGCGTTGCCGTCCGTCCGGCGGACGGCGTCCGGGTGGCGGAAGTGTCGCTCTACGTGGACGGAGAGCCACTGGTGACCTTCATGGCCCCGCCCTACGAAATCCTCTGGACGCTCCAGGCGGGTGAGCACACCTTCCTGGCCGTGGGGCGAGACGAAAATGGGCGCTCCCTCCGGAGCGCCCCGGTTTCCATCCGCGTCTCTATCCCCTAAATTGGGACGCGGATGAACGCGGAAAAACGCGGATCTTGCGCGGATCTGGCGCTTGTCCGCGTCCCAT
>DAOTWK010000408.1:0-5438 GCA_034435815.1 Anaerolineae bacterium
GAGCCGGCTCCTGTCATTTGGGGCGATGCGATGCTCCTGCGTCAGGCAATTGCCAATCTGGTGGACAATGCCATCAAATACACCCCTTCAGGCGGGACGGTGACTGTCGGGCTGCAGGTGCTGGGCCAGGAGGTCCACGTTGTGGTCAGTGACACGGGTATCGGTATTGCTCCGGAGGACCAGGTCCGTCTCTTTGAAAAGTTCTACCGCATCCGTCGCCGGGGCCTGGAGGATGTCCCGGGTTCTGGGTTGGGCTTGGCCATTGTCAAATCCATCGTGGAGCGGCATGGAGGGCGGGTCTGGGTGGAGTCGCAACTGAATCGGGGCAGTACTTTTACGATTGCGTTACCGATTCGCAAGCCGCCAGGAACCGATGCGCCTGCCGGTACAGTGTAGTTGCTCCCCTCTTTTTCTTCGTATAGTCATTAGTGGCCCAACCCCTGCATCCGGCGTAGCGGGGTGGGGGAGGGTGTTATGAAATGTCCCTTCAAATTGGTATCATTGGTCTCCCGAATGTAGGAAAATCTACCCTCTTTAACGCGCTCACCCAGGCGGGTGCAGCGGTGGGGGCATATCCCTTCACGACCATTGACCCCAATCGGGGCATCGCAGCGATCCCGGACCGGCGGTTGGAGGCTCTGGCCCGGCTGGTGGGGCCGGAACAGGTTACGCCTGCTACCGTGGAGTTCGTGGACATCGCTGGCCTGGTCCGGGGGTCTCACCGGGGAGAGGGGCTTGGTAACCGTTTCCTGGCCCATATCCGGGAGGTGGACGCAATTGCCATCGTCGCGCGCTGCTTCGCTGACCCTGATGTGGCCCATGTGGATGGGAGCATAGACCCGATTCGGGACCTGGAAGTTCTGGACCTGGAACTGATCCTGGCAGACTTAGAGACGGTGCAGCGGCGGTTAGAGAAAACCCGTCCGGCGGCCCGCGCCCGTCCTCGCGAACTGGCGACAGAACTGGCGTTGCTGGAAGAGTTGGAGGCACGGCTTCAGCGGGGGGAACGGGCTTCGGCTTTCCTGAAAGCGGACGGGGAGGAACGGGCCGCCCTGATCCACGAACTCCACTTGCTGACGGCCAAACCTCGCCTCTATGTGGCGAACGTGGCTGAGGAGGACCTCCCCAATGGTGGAGAGGGAGCAGCAGCGGTGACCCGGTACGCTGGAGCGGAGGGGGCACCCTGTATCGTTCTCTGTGCCCGTCTGGAAGCGGACCTGGCCTCCTGGCCCCCCGATGAGGCAGCGGAGTATCGTTCTGCTATTGGCCTCTCTCACTCCGGATTGGAGGCGCTGGTCTGGGCCGGCTACCGGGTTCTGGACCTGATTACGTTTTTCACCATCGTCGGCGGGCGGGAGGTGCGGGCCTGGTCGGTGCGTCGGGGCGCGACGGCACCGGATGCGGCTGGGCGGGTCCACAGTGATATGCAGCGGGGTTTTATCCGGGCGGAGGTGATTGGCTGGGAGGAACTGGTGCGGGTTGGGGGGTGGGCTGCGGCCCGGGAGCAAGGCCTAATCCGGACCGAAGGGAGGGATTACCGTATCCAGGATGGGGATGTCTGCCTGTTCCGGTTTAGCATTTAGATAGTGTTAATGTCCCAAGCGTCGTTTCGTGTAGTCAACAGATGAGGAATGGGATCGGGCTTATTCCGTGCTAGTCAGTTTTTGAGAGTAGAATCAGGCTATACGAAATGCCCGGTTGGCCTACCAGACTTGCAAGGCCAGGGGTAGCAGGTTGCCTATGACTCACTACCCGACATTTGGACGCGGATAAACGCTGATGCACGCGGAATAGCGCGGACTTGCCCTGAAAATCGTTGAAATCTGCGTTTTGTCTGCGTTACTCTGTATCCTAAATCCAAAGGTTCACCGTCGTGTCAGGTAATGAGTGCCTATGATAACCTCTGGCAGGCTATACGAAGTGCCTGGCTGACCCACCGGGCACTCTGATGTGAACTCGCAGGATAGGGTAGGGATTAATCTTCTTCCTCGCCGGGCCGGTTGAAAATCCGGTGATACCCCCGGTCCAGTTCATCGTCGCTCAGGTGAGTGTAGCGCTGGGTGGTGGTGATGCTGCGGTGGCGAGCCAGTTCCTGCGCCAGGCGGACATTCCCACCACTCCCCCGCAGGACCACCGTCACAAAGTAGTGGCGGAAGGTGTGGGGGGTGATAGTGCCCCGGGCGCGCTCCCCCAGTGTTTTCACCGTCCATTCCTCCACAATTTTCTCCGCCGACCGCGGGGAAAGCGGCAGAACCCGCTCCCCGGCCCCCTTGTCGTGGCGGGCGAAAACCGGGAGCCCGCCGAGCGGTCGCCCTTGTTTCCCATCCAGTTCGGCCCGCGCGTCCAGATAGGCCCGCAGGTAGCGCAAACTCCGTTCCGAAAAGCGCACGACGGCTTCCCGGTTCCCCTTTCCCAGCACCCGCGCCCGTGCCTCAGTCCAGTCCAGATGCCCCCGGGTCAGCCCGCAGGCCTCGGAGACCCGCAGGCCAGTATCTGCCAGCACATAAAGCAGAGCGCGGTCGCGCAAAATCCGCAGACACTCCCGTTCGTCGTGGGGTGGGGCGGTGGCGGCCTGCGAGACGGTCTCTAATATCTTCTCTATTTCCGCGCGCGGGAATGGGGGCAAGCGCGTCGCTTCCCGCCGCGCCCGCCGCCGGCAGAGCCGCCGCAAGGCCGGCAGGCTGACCGGGGCCCAGTTCTCCGCCGCCGCGTGCTCGTAGAAGGCCATCATCGCCGTGATATATAGCCGCTCTGTAGCGACGGCGAACCTGTGCAGGGACTGGATGAACCAACTCATCCACTCCACCGAGAGTTCACCGACCGACACGGAGGCAGAAACCCCGCGCTCCTTCAGCACGTCCAGGAAGCAGCCGGCGGCCTGGGCGTAGGCCTTGTGAGTATTCGGGCTCCGGCTGGCCGCGATTTCGTCCAGAAACTTCTCCAGGGCTTCCTGCAGGGTGAGCATGAGCATCTTCTCAGAGTAGGGGAGCCAAACACCCGTAGGCGTTATTCCCGGATTTATGATTCGGATAAGTTTAACTATCCGAATCATATTATACCACCTTTTGCCTCCTCTGTCAAGCCCCCAGACACCCTCTATCAGCCCAGTTTACCCGGAAACCTGTAAGCGCAAGATTCATCTTGCGCTACGGCAATGCGCCCGCGCGATGGAGCGCTCGCAATGGCACAGAACACGGAGTACGAAATACGAAACACAACGTTTGACAAACTCCCTCATCTGCCTTACAATTTCTATTGCCGACGGGTGATGAGCCGGTTTTGTAATTATAATTAAAAGAAATATCCCAATCTGCGTTCATCCGTGTCTGATTTTTAGGAGGGACCGATGAGGAATCCAGTGAAAATCTGCGACCTGGTGCTTCGAGACGGGCATCAATCGCTGCTGGCGACCCGGATGCGCACCGATGATATGCTCCCGATTGCGGAGAAGCTGGATCGGGTGGGCTACTGGGCGGTGGAGATGTGGGGCGGCGCTACCTTTGACTCCGCTATGCGTTTTCTGGAGGAAGACCCCTGGGACCGACTGCGCCTGCTCCGGCAAGCGATGCCCAATACCCCTTTTATGATGCTCCTGCGCGGCCAGAACGTCGTTGGCTACCGCCACTACCCCGACGATGTAGCGGAACGGTTCGTCGTCCGCGCCAGGGCAAACGGAATAGACGTTTTCCGGATTTTCGACGCGCTGAACGACGTGCGCAACATTGCCTGGCCTATGCAGGTCGCCAAACGAGAGGGCGCGCACGTCCAAGCGGCCATCTGCTACACCATCGGCCCGCCGTACAGCATAGATTACTTCGTGAATCTGGCCCGCCAGATGGCCGACCTGGGCGCCGATTCCATCTGCATCAAGGACATGGCCGGGCTGATCACTCCATATGCCGCCTATGAACTGGTCCGCCGCCTCAAGACCGAAATCGGATTGCCGGTCCACTTCCACTCCCACACCACCAGTGGCATGGCGACGGCCGCGCTGCTCAAAGCGGTGGAGGCTGGAGCAGACATCGTGGACACGGCTATCTCGTCCCTCTCCATGGGCACGTCTCACTCCCCGACCGAGTCTGTGGTGGCTATGCTCCAGGGAACGGAGCGGGATGCGGGACTGGACCTGAACCTGCTGGCGGAGATTGCCGACTACTTTGCCCAGGTTCGCCGCAAGTACGCCCGCTACGAGAGCGGCTTCTTCGGCGTAGACGTGGGGGTCCTGCAATATCAGATTCCCGGCGGGATGCTCTCCAACTTGGTCTCCCAACTGCGCTCGCAGAAGGCAGAGGACAAGTACCCACAGGTGCTGGAAGAAGTCCCACGCGTGCGGGCGGAACTGGGTTATCCGCCGCTGGTCACCCCCTCCAGCCAGATTGTCGGTACCCAGGCCACTCTCAACGTTGTCCTGGGTGAGCGCTATAAGATTGTCCCCGAGGAGGTCAAGAACTACGTGCGCGGCTACTACGGCCGTCCCCCCGCGCCCATTGACCCCGAAGTGAAGCGGCGGGGCATCGGCGACGAGGAGCCCATAGACTGCCGCCCAGCAGACCTCCTGCCGCCCGGGATGCCGAAGGCATGGGAGGAGATTGGTGACCTGGCCCGCAGCGAGGAAGATGTCATCTCCTACGCGCTTTTTCCCCAGATTGCCCGTCCGTTCCTGGAGCGGCGCGCGCGGGGAAGCGACGGGAAGGAGCCAATTGCGGCGGCAATTGCCGGAATGCTCCTGCACCGCCTGGAGGAGCAGACCCGAAAAGAGCCCCCCACCCCACCGGCCCCGGCTGTCTCTTCCTGGAAGACGACCTGGCGGCCCGCCAGTGGCCGCTGGACCGGCATCCTGGAGGGCGCCGGCGGGCTCAGATGATGAGTCGGTTTGCGGGCGGCGGCTTCGCCGCCGCCCGCAAACCCCCACCCTTTCCTGAGGAGGCACGGGTTGAAGCGAGAGTTCTCTCTGATTCTGGACGGTGCCGAGTACTCGGTTGTCGCCGAGGGCAATACGGTGACGGTGAACGGGCGCCCGTTCACGGTGGAAGTCACCCCAGGGGGCACGGTATTGGTAGATGGCATTGCCTACAGCGTCGCGCTGGAGGAGGAGCGCGCAGTGGTGGAGGGCCGCCCGTACGGGATGAAGGTCAGCGGGTTGCGGGTGACCGCCGCCGCGCCGGCCCCCCCCACCCCGTCGGCGGCAGCGCCGGTGGCCCACAGCGCAGGCGCGGTCCTGGCCATCATGCCCGGCAAAATCACCCGTGTCCTGGTCCAGGTGGGTCAGCGGGTCCGGGCCGGCGAGCCCGTCTGCGTGCTGGAAGCAATGAAAATGGAAAACGAACTCCATGCCAAACAGGACGGCGTGGTCAAGGCCATCCACGTCCGCCCCGGCGACGACGTAGAGAAAGACCGGGTACTGGTGGAAATCGGGTAGGAAAACCGCAGAGAGCGCA
>DAOTWK010000409.1:0-5280 GCA_034435815.1 Anaerolineae bacterium
GCCGCCCGCCCCGCTCTTTATGTTAGAGTTTCGTTAGAGTTCCCCTGCGCCCCCTTTTTCCCCTTGACAAATCCCCCCGCCGGTGGTATGATATGTGCCGCTTTAGCACTCCGGTATCGCGAGTGCTAATTTCCCCATGCGTCAACTCAGTACACCATCACGCCAAAAGGAGGTGGAACGATGTCCGTCAATCTCAAACCGCTGGGCGATCGGGTGATTGTAGAGCCCCTGGAGGAAGAGGTCCAGACCTTCGCCGGGGGGCAACTGATCCTCCCCGACACTGCCAAGGAGAAGCCTCAGCAGGGGAAGGTCCTGGCCGTCGGTCCGGGGCGCCGGGATGAGGAAGGCAAGCGCATCCCTATGGAGGTCAAAGTTGGCGACGTGGTTGTCTATGCCAAGTACTCCGGCACGACCTTCAAGACCCGCGACGGCAAAGAACTGCTCATCCTGAAGGAGAGCGACATTCTGGCGATCGTTGAGTAGCAGATTGCAGATTCTAAATTGCAAATTCGCATAAGGAGGAGGAACCATGCCGAAACAACTGCTTTTTGGAGAGGAAGCGCGACGAGGTCTGAAGCGCGGCATTGACACCCTGGCGAAAGCCGTAATCACCACTCTGGGCCCCAAGGGCCGCAACGTCGCTCTGGACAAGAAATGGGGCGCCCCCACCATTACCCACGACGGCGTCACCGTGGCCAAAGAGATTGAACTGAAGGACCCCTACGAGAACATGGGCGCCCAGTTGCTGAAAGAAGCGGCCACGAAGACGAACGACATCGCCGGTGACGGCACCACCACTGCCACCCTCCTGGCCTACATCATCATCACCGAAGGTATGAAGAACGTGGCCGCTGGCGCCAACCCCATGCTCCTCAAGCGCGGCATCCTGGAAGGTGCGAAGGCCGTCGCGAAGGCAATTGAGGAGCAGTCCATCCCCGTCACCACCAAAGACGAAATCGCCAACGTGGCAGCCATCTCCGCCCAGGACCGCGAGATCGGCGAACTGATTGCCGAGGTGATGGACAAAGTCGGCAAGGACGGCGTCGTCACTGTGGAGGAGAGCAAGGGGCTGGAGTTTGAGACGGAGTACGTGGAGGGGATGCAGTTTGATCGGGGCTACATCAGCGCCTACTTCATCACCAACCCCGAGACCATGGAGTGCGTCATTGAGGAGCCCTACATCCTCATCCACGACAAGAAAATCTCCGCCGCCGAGGACCTGATGCCCGTCCTGGAGAAACTGGTCCAGCAGGGCAAGCGGGAACTGGTGGTGATTGCGGAGGATGTGGACGGGGCCGCTCTGGCGACGCTGGTGGTCAACAAACTGCGCGGCATGCTCAACTGCGTAGCGGTGAAGGCCCCTGGCTTCGGCGACCGGCGCAAGGCCATGCTGCAGGACATCGCCATCCTCACTGGTGGTCGGGTGATCACCGAGGAGGAGGGCCGCAAACTGGAGAGTGCTACCATTGCCGACCTGGGCCGGGCCGATAAGGTCATCGTCACCAAAGACGATACCACCATCGTCGGCGGTCGGGGCGACGAGCGGGCCATCAAAGGCCGCATGGAGCAGATCAAGGTTGAAATTGAAAAGTCCACCTCCGACTATGACCGGGAGAAACTCCAGGAGCGGCTGGCGAAACTGGCCGGTGGTGTCGCCATCATCCGCGTCGGCGCGGCGACCGAGACTGAACTCAAGGAGAAGAAACACCGGGTGGAGGACGCCCTCAGCGCAACCCGCGCGGCCATTGAGGAAGGGATCGTCCCTGGTGGCGGCGTGGCGCTGGTCAACGCCATCCCGGCGCTGGACAACGTGAAGATGCAGTACAAGGACGAACAGACCGGCGTGGAGATTCTTCGCACTGCCCTGGAGGCCCCGCTCCAGCAGATTGCCGAAAACGCGGGCTACGACGGCGCCGTCATCCTGGATACGGTCCGGCGGCTCCAGAAGGAGCAGAACAACCCGCGCGTCGGGTTTGACGTCCTGGCCGGCGAGTACGTGGACATGGTGCAGCGGGGGATCATTGACCCGGCGAAGGTAACCAAGGGCGCCATTGAGAACGCGGCCTCCATCGCGGCGATGATCCTCTCCACCGAGGCGCTGGTCACCGACATTCCGGAGGAGAAGAAAGAGACGCCGTCTATGCCGGAGTACTAATCTCCCCCGGCAGTACCGGCCGTCTCTCTTGGGGGCAGGGGCGGTAGGGGCAAGGTATACCTTGCCCGGGCAGCCGTCCTGCCCCCGATTTGTTTCGGGCGATGGAGGTCGGATTATCAATCCGACCTACCGTTCTGACAGGGCGCTTCCTTATCCCACTCCCGGCGGCGTCTCGGGCAAGCCTTCGGCGTCGCCCGTGCCCCGTGGTAGGCCATGGCTCTCGTCCCACCCTCTTGCCCAATCAAAGGGGGCGAGGGAGCAAAAGCGGCCCTCCGCCCACTCCGAGCAAGGGCGATGCAAAACCTGCGCTTGTGAAGGGGTAAAGGCGAAGCCGCTGGAGAAGGGCCGAGGAACCCCCACAGACGCCCCTGTCCCAACTCGTGTCCGAACCTCAGCGTTGGGTTGACAAATCCCCGATTCCCGCTATAATACTCTTGTGGCCGTAGCCGCAAGGCGCGGCCACTATTGTGCCTGTAGGAGGAGGTCATTGGTGTACGCAATCGTTCGGTCCGGTGGACGACAGTATCGGGTTTCTGTCGGAGATCAACTGCTGGTAGAAAAACTGCCCGCTCAGGCCGGAGAGCAGATTGTGCTGGATGAGGTTCTGCTGGTCGCCGGTGAAGATGAGGTGCGGATCGGTGCGCCGGTGGTGGAAGGTGCCCGCGTGCAGGCAACGGTGTTGGGTCAGGAGAAAGGCCCCAAAATCCGCATCTTCAAGTACATCCCGAAGGAGCGCTACCGCCGCCGCCAGGGCCACCGGCAGACCTATACCCGCCTGCGGGTGGATGAGATTAGTGTGTAGGAGGTCAAAATGGCACACAAAAAAGGTGCAGGCAGCAGCCGCAACGGCCGCGATAGCCACAGCAAGCGGCTGGGTGTGAAGAAATTCGCCGGTGAGGTTGTTCTGGCTGGAAATATCATCGTCCGCCAGCGTGGGATGCGGATTAAACCGGGCCTCAACGTGGGCATGGGGAAGGACTACACTCTCTTCGCTCTGACCGACGGAGTGGTCTGCTTCGAGCCCATTCCAGGCGGACGCAAACGGGTCAGCGTCTACCCCGAAGGGAGGGCCGCGTGAGGAAGGACATCCACCCCAAATACTACCCCCAGGCCCAGGTCATCTGCGCCTGTGGCAACACCTGGACCGTTGGGGCGACCGTTCCCGTCATCCGTACCGACGTCTGCTCTCGCTGTCACCCGTTCTTCACCGGCGAGCAGCGCATCGTGGACGCGGAGGGGCAAGTAGACCGCTTCCGCACCCGTCTGCTGCGGCGGGACCAGATGCGGGCAGAGGCCGAAGCCCGACAGAAGGCCGCCGCGTCCCTGGAGCAACCCATTACCATTCTGGGATTGAGCGGCACAGCGGAGCGGATCCTCCAGGATGCTGGCATCCAGACGGTCGGGGACGTCCTGGCCAAACTGGCGGAAGGAGACGACGCGCTGACCAGCATCCGGGGGATAGACCTGGCTGCGCTGGCGACGTTGAAGAAACGGCTGCGGGCCCGGGGCTTCACCCTCCCCGGCGACCAGCCCTCCGCTGAGGCGGCCGGCGCGGTCGGCAGATAACGTACCGAATCGGCGAGGGCAGGCGGATCATATCCCCTGCCCTCGCTTTGTGCTTCCAGAGGAGTGATGCCCGATGTACGGTAAACCGACCGGCGGATGGATTGAAGTGATCTGCGGGAGCATGTTCTCCGGCAAGACGGAGGAATTGATTCGGCGGGTGCGCCGCGCCCAGATTGCCCGCCAGCGGGTCCAGGTCTTCAAGCACAGCCTGGATGCCCGCTACGCGGAACGGGAGGTGGCCTCCCATAACGGCCTGCAGTTGGAGGCCATCCCGGTGGAGAACTCCGCCCGGTTGCGGGCTCTGATCGCTCCAGAGACGACCGTCGTCGCCATAGACGAGGGGCAATTCTTTGATGCGGGACTGGTGGCCCTCTGCGAGGAACTGGCCGATCGCGGCCTGCGGGTCATCGTAGCCGGCCTGGATATGGACTTCCGGGGGGAGCCCTTCGGCCCGATGCCCCAGTTAATGGCCCGCGCGGAGCGGGTGGATAAACTGCAGGCCATCTGCGTCGTCTGCGGGGGGCCGGCCAGCCGCACCCAGCGGCTCATCAACGGCCAGCCCGCCGCCTACGACGACCCCGTCATTATGGTCGGCGCCGACGAGGTCTACCAGGCCCGCTGTCGGGGATGCCACCAGGTCCGACGATAAACCACAGACGATAGACCACAAACGACGGACGACAGACCACAGAGAGGAGAACAAATGAGAAACCGCGCGATCCGGCAGGACTTTTCCGCGATAGACCGGGTGTTGCTGGACGAGGAGACCATTCAGCAGAGGGTGGAAGAACTGGCCGCCCAGATCAGCGCCGACTATGCCGGGACCAATGAAAATGGGCTGATCCTGGTGGGGGTGCTGAAGGGCGCCTTCATCTTCCTGGCCGACCTGGCCCGTCGCCTGACCGTCCCCCATCACGTGGATTTCATTGCCCTATCCAGTTACAACCGGGGGGCAGTGAGCACGGGAGCGGTCCGGCTCATTATGGATACCCGCGCTCCGGTGACCGGGAAGCACGTCCTCATCGTGGAGGACATCGTGGACACCGGCTACACGCTGGAGTATCTGATCCGGAACTTCCGGGCCCGGGGGACGGCTTCCCTGCGGACCTGCGTCCTCCTGAGCAAGCCGGAACGGCGCCGGGTGGACGTCCCCATAGACTATCTGGGCTTTGAGATTCCCGACGTCTGGGTGGTGGGCTACGGCCTGGACTACGCCGACCTCTTCCGCACCCTCCCCTACATCGCTGCGCTGAAGCGGGAAGTGTACGAATCACGGTGAAGCCGGTTTGAGGGAGGAACAATCAGAGGCGGTGCGGCGGCTTTGCTGCTGCACCGCCTCCGTGTTTTCGGGAAGGCGTTTATCCCTAATTAAATTAGGGCCGGTGCAACGAAACAACCCCTCTGCGTTCTTTGCGTCCTCTGCGGTTAGAAAGCCTCCGCGCGCCCTTCTCCGGGAACTCTTCGCCGCACGCCCGGCAGATGGTCAAAGTGCTCGTCAAAACTGAAAATCTCGGCCACCCCTCGCTTCTGCATTCGGGCCGCTACCAGCGTGTCCGCAA
>DAOTWK010000410.1:0-4177 GCA_034435815.1 Anaerolineae bacterium
ATGCACATCGCCGTTCGGGACGCCATCAAGATGGCCAAGGAAGGCACCTTCCAGGGCGGTGTGTATGTGGGCACGCTGAAGAACGGCGGCGTAGGCATTGCCCCGTTCCACGAATTTGACGACGACGTCCCCGCCAGCCTGAAGGCTGAACTGGAAGAGGTCGCCAAGGGGATCAAGGACGGCACGATTGACACCGGTTGGAAGTAATCCGCCCGATGCCGGATCTATCTAAAAAGAGGGGCGACGCGCTGCGTCGCCCCTGTTTTGTTTCTCTTTGTGCCTTCGGGACTTTGTGGTAAAATTCTATCCAAATGAAGGGAGCACCGTCCGGTCCACAGGAATGGCCCAAAGTCCTGACCATCTACCTGGCGCTCTCCGAATACCCCATCCTGGCCCGCCAGATTCGGGAACGGATGCGCCAGGAAATGTTCGCGCGCGGCGTCATCACCCCGGAACAGTTTGAAGCCGAAGTCCAGGCCAAAGCTATCCTCACTCAACAGGAGGAGGGCCTGACCAACCCCCTGTTCCAGGAGTCGGCGGAGGATTGGGAGGAACGGGTCCGCATCATCCGAGACCACCTGACCGATTTCTACTTTGCCCTGAACCTCCCCTACTCGCTGTTTGAGGATATCGTCCGCTCAGCCCTTCGTCCCCGCAGGCCAGAGGAGGAGATCGTCCTCACCTTCAACCCCGAACTGGCGCCTTGGGACCTCCTCTTCCCCCAGGCAGAGCAATACGAACAGTTGCCCCCTGAAAAGCGGGAGAAAATCGTCCACCACCTGCGCCAGATTTACGTCGTCATCATCCGGGGGATGATCAGCGACCAGTTAGGCTTCATCGGAGTGGCGCGGGAATATTTCAACATCACCGACCTGAAGGAAATCCGCCGCCGCCGCATCGGTCGGGGCAAAATCGGCGGGAAAGCAGCCGGTATGCTCCTGGCCCACAAAATCCTCCAAACTGACGGCACCGATGCCTCCCTCCCCCTCCGTGAGCATGTCGTCATCCCGGAATCGGTCTTTCTGGGCGCCGATGTCTTCTACGACTTCATTGCCCACAACAATCTCTATCCGTTCTTTGACCAGAAGTACAAAACCGAAGAGGAAATCCGGACGGAGTACCCGGAAATCCGTCGCCGCTTCGCCGAAGGCGAGTTTCCTCCCTATGTGGTGGATGCGCTCTCCAGGGAACTGGACCGCCTGGGGAACGTTCCCCTGATCGTCCGCTCCTCCAGCCTTCTGGAGGACAACTTTGGCACTTCTTTTGCGGGCAAGTACGAGAGCGTCTTCTGCCCCAATCAGGCCACCCCGCGAGAGAACCTGCAGGCAGTCCTGAACGCCATCCGTCTGGTCTACGCCAGCACGCTCAACCCCAACGCCCTGCTCTACCGCCGACAGATAGGCCTGCTGGACTACGATGAGCGTATGGCCGTCCTGATCCAGCGGGTGGAAGGCATCCGGTACGGGCGGTATTTCTTCCCTCAGATAGCCGGCGTAGCCTTCAGCCGCAACCCTTTCCGCTGGACGCCGCGGATTGACCCCGAAGAGGGCTTTATGCGCATTGTTTGCGGATTGGGCACCCGGGCAGTGGAACGCGTCGCGGGCGACTATCCCCGCATGGTCGCCCTGAGCCATCCCACCCTGCGGCCTGAGGTCACCCCCGCCGAAATTCGCAAGTACTCCCAGCACCTCATAGATGTGATCGACCTGGAAACAAACGAGTTCCGCACCCTGCCGGTTTCCCAGGTCCTCCGCCCGGATTACCCCGGCCTGGAGTACCTGGCCTCCCTCTGGGAGGACGATTATCTGAAGGACGTCTTCTTTGCCGGAGAAGTCACCCCCGGTAACATCATCCTCACTTTTGACCGCCTGCTACGGGAGCGATCCTTTACTGACCTGATGCGGGCCATTTTGCACCGGCTGGCCCAGGCGTATGGGCGTCCTGTCGACATAGAATTCACCCTGGACATTATCCCCGGCCGTCCGCGCCCCCGTTTCGTCGTCCATCTGCTTCAGTGTCGTCCGTTATCCAGCCGGGAAGTCACCACCACGCGCTCCCTGCCGACAACACTGGCTCCGGAGGACATTCTCTTCGTCGCCACCCAGCTGGTGCCCGACGGCTTCGTCTCGGGAGTGGAATACGCCGTCTACGTGGACCCGCATCGCTACGCGGCAATCCCGGATGACCCCACTCGCTACGAGGTTGGCCGAGTGATTGGGCGGATCAACAAGCAGTTGGCAGGCCATCGCTACATCCTCCTCGGCCCAGGCCGTTGGGGCAGTTCCAACATCT
This sequence comes from Anaerolineae bacterium, assembly GCA_034435815.1. Lineage (GTDB taxonomy): Bacteria > Chloroflexota > Anaerolineae > B4-G1 > DUEL01 > SpSt-77. Next base: position 2,293 of record DAOTWK010000410.1, read on the forward strand.
CCCTGGGCGTTAAAGTGGGGTATGCAGATATCTACAACACGTCCATGCTGATAGAGATTGCGTTCGCTGGCCCTGCTGGTACCCCTGAGGTCTCCTATGGAACCCACTTCTTCCAGGACCTGGTGGAGGCCAATATCTATCCGCTGGCCCTCTATCCCGACGAGGGCGACTTCTTCCGCCGCGAGTTCTTTGAGAAGAGCCCCAACGCCCTACCCGCCCTGCTTCCCGCCGACGCGCCCCTGGCAGACGTGGTTCGCGTCATCCATATTCCCACCGCCTGCAACGGACGGCTTCTGGACGTGGTGATGAACAGCCAGGAAGGAAAGGCCGTCGCCTATCTGCGGTCAGCATAGACGGAACAGTAACCCCGCATCAGGAGAAAGGCCCGATGAATCCTTCCCGCACCCTTCGGCTCTTTCTGTCCACCATCACCCTGCTGGCAGCGCTATCCGCCCTTCTGGGCGGGTTAGTCGGTTGTGGCAGTGCAGCCCCCGCCGCCACGCCGACGCCCACCCGTACTCCTCGCCCGACGGCAGTGGCCATACCGCCGTCCCCGACTCCCGCCCCTACCCCCACCCCAACCCCCCTACCCACGCCGACGCCCATCCCGGAGAACGTCAACCCGCTGACCGGCGAGGTGGTAGCAGATAAGGCCCTGCTGGACCGGGTACCCGTCCTCATCAAAATCACCAACTACCCGCCTCAGTACGTCTGGCCGCAGGCGGGCATCAACAGCGCCGACCTCATCTTTGAGCACTACAACGAGGGCTTCCGATACAGCACCCGCTGGACAGGCATTTATCTGAGCAAAGACCCTCAACGGGTGGGCCCGGTCCGGAGTGGTCGGCTGATTGATCTGGAACTGACCGCCATCTACAAGGGGGTGCTGGCCTGCTGGGGCTTTAGCGACGGCGTCCGGGACATTATGCGGGATTCCGACCTCTACCCCGACCGCATTGTCTCCTACAGTCTCCCCGAGACATTGAGCCCGGACCCCTTCTACCGGGACTTCAGCCGAGACGTCCCGCTGGAGCACACCGGCTACACCGACCCGGGGCGGGTGCGGGCCTGGGCAGCGGCCCGTGGGGTCAAAGGACGGCAACAAGGGCTGGAGGGCATGGTCTTCTCCAGCGAAACGCCGACGGAGGGCGCGCCGGCCCGCCGTCTGCGCATCTCCTGGCACCAACTGGAGACGGAATGGGTGTACGACCCGGCCTCCGGGCGCTACCTCCGTTTCTCCAACGGAATTGCTCATACCGACGCGCTGGATGGGCGGCAACTGAGCGCGGCCAACGTCGTCGTCCTCTACGTCTCCCAGTGGCTGACGAACATCGTGGAGGAGCCTCACAGCGGCCTGCTTTCCGTTCAGTGGGCGCTCTGGAATCAGGATAACCCGTACCGGCGCGCGGTCATTCTGCGGGACGGGGTCGCCATAGAGGGCATCTGGAACCGGGAGAGGCGCTGGGATATGCTCACCCTGACCGACCCGGTGGGCAATCCCATCCCCCTGAAACCGGGCAACACGTTCTTTGAGGTCGTCCCAACAGCGGGACGGTGGGAGATACCGGTCGTTATAGAACCGTAGGGGCAGGGCTTGCTCCTGCCCTGGGCAACCCTTGCGGTTGCCCTTACCGGGCCAACCGATGCGCTCCCTGTTCTTTGAGATTCGCTATCTCCTGGGAAACGCGCCGTGGGATACGGGGGTCACGCCACCGGAGGTGGTGGAACTGGTGGAACGGTGGGATCCGCCACCGGGGCGGGCGCTGGACCTGGGCTGTGGGACCGGGACCAACAGTCTCTACCTGGCCCGCTATGGCTGGGAAGTAGTGGGGGTGGATTTTTCCGCCATCGCCATCTGGCGGGCGCGGCGGCGGGCCCGCCGCGC
>DAOTWK010000411.1:0-5651 GCA_034435815.1 Anaerolineae bacterium
GGCGTCGCGCCGGGTTGGTTCGTCACGCCGTCTATCCAGACCTGGCCGTAGAAGTAGTCGGTGGGGGTCAGGCCAATGGTGTGGGTCATCTCCGGCGGCCACTGGAGGTTGGCCCAGCCAATGGTATGGTGGGGCATCGCCGCCGCTTCGCTGGAGTACCCGCTTTCGTTGCCCGCCGCGTCCAGGGCGGTCACGACGTAGTAGTAGGTCGTCCCGTTGACCACGGCGGTGTCGGTGTAGACGGGGTCGGAGACCGTCGCGATGGGGGCATACCCGCCGCCGGAGAGGAGGGAACGGTAGACGGTGTAGGCGACGGCGTCCGCCACGGCCTGCCAGGTCAGGACCACCCGTCCGGCGCCCTCGGTTGCAGTGAGATTCGTCGGCGGGGCGGGCGGGATGATGTCGCCGCTGGCGTAGACCAGGAGCGCGCCGCTCCGGGGGGCCAGGTTCGTCACGGTGATGCGCCCGTCGGCGGCGACGGTGTACGGCGTGCCGCCAGAGAGGACGTCGGTGAGGACGGTGCCCACCCCCAGGTAGCCCGAAACGTCCACGACGACGGTGTGGGTGGTGGCGTCCCGGTTCAGGACGACGAGGGCGGCGTCGGGCCCGGACGCCGATTGCAATAGAAATCGGCCTTCCTGGGCGCGGAAGCGCCCAGCGTCAACCCGCATTGACGCCGGTTCTTCTGTCGGCGAAGGCCGACTTTCGGCCGAAGGCCCAAAGAGGCTGACTTCAGTCGGCGCATAGAAACCGACTCTCGTCGGCGCCGGCAATTTGCGCCCGTAGGCGTAGACGCGCGCCGCGTCGTCGGTGAGGAGCGTGTCAAAGGAGCCGACGCGCAGGGCGGGGTGCGCAGCGCGGGCCTGGCCCAGCAGCGTGTAGTGGCTGAGGATGTCCGACCGCTGGCTGTAGTAGCCGGGGGTGTCGTCCCACGGGAAGGGCACCCGATTGTAGGGGTCGTCCTCCCACTTGCCGCCGTAGAAGCGGCCCGGCGACTCTACACCCACCTCGTCGCCGTAGTAGACGGTGGGCGCACCCGGCAGGGTGAACTGCAGCAGCGCCAGGAGTTTCTGATAGGGGTCGGTCTCCGCAGAAGTGAAGGATTGGCCGGTCCCCTTCTGTCCGTGGCTGAGGACAAAGCGGACCCGGTTGGTGTCGTGAGAGCCGACCAGGTTAAGCATCACTGCCAGCGCTTCCGGTGGATAGTCCTCGGCCAGGGAGTGGAGCCAGGCGTCCAATTGGGAGACGGTGATGGGGGCCAGGACGCCGCCGGAGGAGGACGGGTTATTGTCGTTATCCTCGTAGGGGGTCTCCCGGAGGAAGGAGAGGACGGCGCTGCGGAAGCGGTAGTTCATCACCGCGTCCCACTCCGTGCCCAGGAGCCAGGGAGTGGCGTCGCCCCACTCTTCGCCGAGGATGACCGCGTCGGGGTTAGTGCCCTTCACGGCCTGGCGGAAGCCCTCCCAGTAGTCGTTGGCGGGGTCGCGGGTGAGGCCGGGGTCTACGTCGCCGCCCACATCCAGCCGCCAGCCAACCGTCCCGGAGAGAATCCAGCGGGTGGCGATACCGTTCGTCCCGCTGTAGATATAGGCCCGCACGGCGGGGTTGGACGAGCGCAGGACGGGGAGGGTGTCGTAGCCCCACCAGGTGTCGTAGTTATCGGGCCACTGGGAGAAGGTGTACCAGTCGTAGTAGGGGCTGGATTGGGATTCGTAGGCGCCGACGGTCGGGTAGCGGGAGTACTTGTCAAAGTAGATGCTATCCGACGAGGTATGGTTGAAGACGCCGTCCAGGACCACCCGAATGCCGCGCGCCTGGGCGGCGGAGAGGAGGTCTGCCAGCGCCCCGTTTCCGCCCAGGTGCGGGTCCACTTCCTCGTAGGTCGTCGTGTCGTACTTGTGGTTGGAGGGGGAGCGGAAAATCGGGTTCAGGTAGAGCGCGGTGACGCCCAGGGACTTCAGATAGTCCAGTTTCTGGGCGATGCCGGCCAGGTCGCCGCCGTAGAAATCCTCACTCCAGCGGTTGCGATAGGGGCCGGCGGGGTCGCGAGGGTCTACGACGGGCGCGTTCCAGGTCGTGTAGGTGATGCCGCCGGTCGGGTTGCCATAGAAGAAGTGGGTTCCGGAGACGACATTATTGGAGGGGTCGCCGTCCCGGAAGCGGTCGGGGAAAATCTGGTAGACGACGCCGTTCTTCAGCCAGTCGGGCGTCTGGAAGGCCGGGTCGTAGACGGTCAACTGGAAGGAGAGGTCAGGGGACTCGTCGTAGGCGCGGCCGGGGCCGCCCTCGTTGTAGCCGCGATAGAGGCCGTCCACGATATGGTCGTCCTCATAGTAGTCGGTGTCGGTGCCGTCCCGGACAATGAAGCGGTACCAGAGGACGGTGGGCCGGGTCGGGGTGATGGTGACGGCCCAGTAATCGTAGGCGGGGTCGGAGGCGACGACGCGCATCGGGAGGACGGTGGCCGAATCGGCCCGGTCATCCCAGACCCGGACGGAGACGGCGGTCAGGTCGCCCGCGAAAGCCCGCAGCCGCAGCGTGACCGGCGTCCCAGCGGGGACAGGGCCGACGGGGGTGCGGTAGGCGGGGTCGCGGGAGTCGTGGCGCAGGCCGTCCCAGAAGACGTCGTTGTCGTGGGCCGCGCCGAAGGTGACGTGGCGGACGACGGTGGCGGTATCGGTGGCGCTTCTGGCGGTGACGGTGAGGGTGTTGGCCCCGCGCGCCAGGGTAACGGGTTGGGTGAAGCGCCCGACGGCATCCACGGTGGGGGTATAGAGGGCCACGCTGTTCAGGTTCACCGTGACGGTGACGCCGACGGCGGGGGAGACGGAGCCGGTGACGGCGATATCCGGCACGGCGAAGAACGCGCCCTGGGGCGGGTGGGTTACTTCCAGTGTGAGCGCGGGGGCCAGGACGTAGGTCGCCAGGAAGCGCTGGGTGGTGGAGTCATCCCAGCCGGTGGACTGGTCGTCGGCGGGGACGGTATCAAAGGCGCCTTTGGAGTCGCCGGTCTGGGTGGCGTAGAACTGGAGGTGGACCGGCGTGCCGGGGGTCGGGGAGATGCTCAGGTCGGCAAAGGGGATGGCGAACTCCACGCCAACGCCGTCGGCGAAGGCGATGCGGGTGCCGATCATCCCGCCACCGGAGATGCCACCCCAGTTGATGCCTGCGCCGGTGCTGTAGTCGGTGCCGTTCCAGCGGCGCAGTTCCGTCCAGCCGTTGTCGCCGCTTCCGGGGGCGCCCACAATATTACCCCGGACCACAACGTCGGGGATGACCCGGTAGGGAAGGACGACCGGCGTTCCGCCGACGTTGGCGTGGGTGGCGGTGTAGGCAAAGTAGATGGAGTTATTCCATGGATCGCGGGGTAGAGTGCCGCCGGTGGCGGTATAGCGGCCCGTGGCGACGACCAGGCCGAAGGAGCCGGAGGACTGGGTGCGGGTGTAAGCGTAGAGGGGGACGAAGACATAGAGGTTCTGGCCGTCGTTGGTCACATAGAGGCTGATGACGTCGGTCCAGTGGGTGCCGAACCAATCTCGGGGTCCCGGAGAGGCCAGGTCGCCCTGAAGGTCGGCGGCTATGGCCGGCCCGTAAGCCGGGTCGGGAAGCCCGTCCAGAGTGACGGTTGCACTCCGGACGGGGAGGGGAGAGGAGAAGAGAATCAGAGTCAGTGCAAGGGCGCTAGTGGCAACACCCAGGGCCAGAAGGTAACGGAATCGGGACATACTGCCTCCTCCGAACGTGATTGAGCGTGCCAGGCACTTTGAGAAGTGCCTGGCGCGTTAATCCTCCACCGTCCGCCAGACCTGGGCCTCCAGTGCCCGGCCCCGGAAGCGGGTGAGCACCGTCGCCGCCACCGGCAGGACGGCCCGGTCGGCCCCCGTCGCCTCCTCCAGGGACTTCCCGCCCAGTGGGAAGACGGCAATCTCCGTTCCCGGCACGTTATACTGCTTCTTCACAATCGCCATCCCCACCAGGTAGCCCTCCACGTCAATGGAGCAACTGGTGACGTGACCGACCAATTGCCCTTTGCGGTTGACCACCGGGTCGCCGGTCTGCAGGCGGCGGACCCCCTTCTCGGCGACGCGGAAGCGGACCACTTCCCGGTCCCGACCCTTCTCCCGGGCCAGCAGCGCGTCCCGCCCAACGAAGAAGGGCTTGTGGTACTTGACGTATCCGGCGAAGCCCGCCTCTACAGGCGAGATGTTGAAGGGGCCTGCCAGTTCGTGGCCATAGAGGGGGAGGCCTGCCTCGGTGCGGGTGGAGTCCCGTGCGCCCAGCCCTGCCGGTCGGACGCCATACCGTTCCCCGGCCTCCAAAATCTTATCCCACAGGACGGGCGCCTGGTCCGGATGGACGAAGATTTCGTAGCCCCACTCCTCACCGGTGTAGCCGGTGCGGGCGATAACGACAGGGATTCCTGCCAGCGAGCCCTCGGTCAGGTCGGTGCGGCGCAGACGGGAGAGCGCGATGCGGAACTCCTGGCCGTCGGCCAGGGCCAGCAAGGTCGGCAGCGACGCTGGACCCTGCAGGGCAATATCCCGCTTCTCCCGTTCGCCGGATGCCGGGTCCTTCAGGTTGCGCAGCGTTGCCGGGGCTTCCACCTGCACCCAGGGACGGGTGCGGTCTATCATCACCCGCCGGTCATTCACCGCGTTCAACCAGTCCCAGTCCTTCTCCTCGTTGGCCGCGTTGACCACCATCAGGTAGAGGTCAGCCCGGCGACGATAGACCATGATGTCGTCTATGACGTTGCCGTCGGGGTCCAGAAGATAGCCGTAGAGGGATTGTCCGTCCTCCAGCCAGGCGACGTAATTGGAGCAGACGGTATCCAAAAAGGCGGTGGCGTGGGGGCCGGCGACCTCAAAGACGCCCATATGGGCCACATCAAAGAGGCCCGCCGTCTCCCGCACCGCGCGATGCTCCTCACCCACAGAGGTGTACCAGACCGGCATCTCCCATCCGGCGAAGGGGACCATCTTCGCGCCCATCCGCCGATGGGTCTCGTAGAGGGGGGTGCGCTTGAGAGGGGATTCCCGCTCTTCCCAGCGCCACTCAGGATATTGCGTATTGCGTATTGCGTATCCCGTGAGGGCGGATTGGCCGATGAAGTAGGGTTTGGTGAGGTCTACTTCCACCTCTCCGCCGACGGAGGGAACGGAGGCGTCGGGCGCTTCCTCCACCACGACCGGCCCCTCCACTTTGCGGTAGACATCGGTCTCGTCAAAGAGGACGTAGCCGTCGGAGAGGGCCCGGAGCCAGGCCGCAACGCGGCTCCCGTTGGCCGTGGGGACGATGAGGTAGCGGTCCCGGCCCCATTCGTCTGGCTCCTCCCGCTGGACGACGACCTCGGCGATAAGGCCACCGTGACGGTCCAACATACGGGCCTTTCTGGCCTGGCCCGGGGCCAGGTCGGCGATGTTGGCGGTGACCACCTGCTGGACGAACGATCGGGCCCGCCAGCCGGTGACCCGCAGGGCCGTATTTTCCCCGTCGGACCCGAAAGAGTAGAAGTGGGGGTAGCCGGTAGGGGTGTATTCAACGTCAATCCCGGCCTTCTCCGCCAGTTTTGCCACCCCTGCCCGGACCTCCTCCAGTACGTCTATGTCCACCTTCCCGCGCGGGAGCGTGCCGACCAGGCCGTTGTAGGC
>DAOTWK010000412.1:0-2710 GCA_034435815.1 Anaerolineae bacterium
TGCCAGGCACTTCGGAAAGTGCCTGGCACGCCTCAGAGGCTGGGGGCGGAGGATTCGAACCCCCACACGCAGATCCAGAGTCTGCTGTCCTACCCTTAGACGAGCCCCCAGAGCGGGATTATTGTACCATATTCTCCTGATCTGACAAGTCAACCGGATGTCCTTCCGGTTGTTCCCTGGCGGCAGGCAGGGCAATGCCAAAGAGCGAGCCCTTCCCGGGGACCCCCTCGCTCTCCACCCACACCCGCCCGCAGTGTTCCCGGACGATGCTCTGCACGAGACTTAGGCCCAAGCCCGTCCCAGAGATGTGCTCTGTCCCAGGCTGACGGGCGCGATAGAAGTGCTCAAATATATGGGGAAGTGCTTCCTGAGGAATCCCCACACCTGTATCTTTTACCGTGAGAATTACTTCTCCGTTCTCCTCCCACAGGCGCAAGGTAATGGTTCCTCCTTCTGGGGTATATTTTATCGCGTTATCCAAGAGGTTGCCAATTGCCTGCAAGAGCATTCGGTGATTGCCTCGCACCGGCGAGATGTTCTGAGTGACCTCGGTCCAGAATCGCAGTCCCTTCATCTCTGCCTGCCAACGATATTCGCTGGCCGCCTGTTGAACTAATTGTCCCATATCCAGGAGTTCCTTGCGGCGCTCCCCGGAGATTTCAACCCGCTCCAGTTCCAGCAACTCGTCAATGAGCCGCTCCATTGTCTTCAGGTGATGGGCAATCCGCTGAGTCAGATCGGCCTGCATTTCCGTCAACGGGGGCAGTTCTTCCAGGAGGATGTGGAAGAAGCCACTGGCCAGTTGCAGGGGATTGCGCAGGTCGTGGGAGGCGATCCGGATGACCTGGGATTTCAATTGGCTCAGCCGGTGGAGGGGGGTGACATCGGCCATTGCCAGCACATATCCGACCCGCTCCCCCTGGGAATTTGAGACAGGGGCTACCTGGGTTGCCATAATCCGGTCGTCACTCAAAGTTACCTGGATGCTTTCCCGCTTGGTGATCTCTCCTCGCTCAATCCGCCCAGCAATTTCACGCAGGCTTTGATGGCAAATTACCTCTCCGAGAGGATCGTTGATAATCTCTGACTCCCGAATGCCGAAAGTATTCTCCGTGGCCCGATTGGCCAGCCGTACCCGCCCAGCCAGGTCAGTCACTATGACGGCGTAGTCCACGCTATCCAGGATTGCCCGCAAATATCGCTGACTGGCCTCCACTTCTCGGAATAGACGGGCGTTCTCCAGTGCGACGCCGGCCTGAGTAGCAATCATCATCAGGGTTTCCAGGTCCTCTTTGCGAAAGGCGTAGGGTTCGTAACTCTGTACCGAGATGGCGCCAATTGCGCGCCCTCGGGAGAGAAGGGGGACGGCAATCAGCGATTCCGGACACCGCCCGGACCCCCCGGTCTCCAGATAGATGGGGATCTTTTGGACCTCTTCCAGCGTGGAAAGGAATAGGGGTTCACGGCGCTCTATGGTGTACGCCGCCAAGAAGCGGGTGGGGTCGTACGGGAGCCGCTCCGGCGGGTATTTCCGCCCTTCATCATAAACGATTTCATAGCACAATTCATTCCGCTCCTGGTCGTAGAGGACAATCCAGAAGTTCATGGTGTCCATTAATCGGCTGGTCCCCTTGTGAATCAGGTTGAGGAGCGGTTCCAGTTCCAGCGAGGAACTGATGGTCTGCCCGATTTCGTTGATCAGGTTTAAAGTTGTCACCCGTTGCTGGAGTTGTTCGGAAGTTTGCTGGAGACCCCAGGCAACCGCGATGGCTGTCAGGAAACCCAGGACGACGAAGAGGCTGCCAATTAGGCCGAAAGCCGTGTAGGTAACGGCTCCAGCAATTCCGAATGGCGCGAAGGCTGCCTTAAATATCGCGGCGCGCGGGGCGACCTGAAGTATGTACGTGGAGAAGGAAGTGCCGCGCAGCAAACTATCCACTGCCATAATCCCATAGTTTACGGCGGTGACAACCAGGAAGAGCACCAGTGCGTATCCCAGTTCGGGCCCTTCCAGCCGGGTGAGGGGTACCGCTCCCCCCAGCGCGTTGTACACCGCCCCGCCAGCCAGCCACATCACGATGTACATTCCGGCGGTGCGGGCGGCGAAATCGGGCGACCGGCGGAAGAGGAGCAGTTCACTGATCAGGGCGCTGACCCCTGCCACCCACGTCGCCATCACCGGACCGAAAGTCAGCGCGCAGGCCAGATGGAATGTGGTCTCCAGAGAGAGGTAGACACTGCCTGGCATCCGGATGGCAAAGCGGTCGGCAATCAGAACCAGGGGGATAAAAACTACCAAGGGGAGCCAGTTCTTCGGGGGCGCTGGGCGGGTAATAAAAATGAGGGAAGCCAGTCCGATGGCCAGTAATGTCCAGGAAAAAGCCCGAAAGAGACGTGGATAGCGGATTTTTTCGGCCATTCCGTTTCCTGCCCACGAGCCTTGTGCTTCGGTGTCAGCCCGATGGACAGACCCCCGCCCCCCTTGTTTCCAGCACCTGTGGCCGCTTCGTTGGGCATTATGTATTATACACCAATTGTCTTTTCAGGCAAAACGCGGGGTGTCAGGCTCAGCGGGTGCAATTCAGTTTTACCGTCAAACCTATTGTTTGACCACATTGATTTCTTGAGGTATCCTTCCCTCTGCGAAATCTCAAGTGGAGGGAAGGGTTATGCCCAGGCCCAAATGAAATGGGCAGTGAACCCTTTCTGC
>DAOTWK010000413.1:0-2609 GCA_034435815.1 Anaerolineae bacterium
TCCTCCGCCGTCTCCGAAAACCTTAAAACCGCAACGGGCGCAAAGAAATCTGAAAATTTTCGCGTCCTTCGCATTCTTTGCCGTGAATTCCTACAGCAGGTTCACCGGGTCCACGTCCACCAGCCAGCCCTGGGGGATGGGGATGGAGCGCAGGAAGGACGGCGGGTCCGGGTGACGGAGGACGATCTGCCAGCGGTAGTACCCCCGTAGACGGGCGAAGAAGCAGGGAACGGGGCCGATGAGGTCAGTGGTGGGCAGACCAGACCGGCGAAGTGCCTCCTGCAGTCGCTCTCCCAAATCCCGCGCTGCCATCTCCGCCCGACGGGCATCGGTGTGGCGATAGAGCAGGCGGGCCAACCGGATGTACGGAGGATAGCCCGCCTCCCGCCGAAATTCCAGTTCCCTCTGCACGAACCCCAGGTAGTCGTGATGCTCCACAGCGGTGATGGCGTAGTGGTCGGGGTGGTAGGTCTGGAGGACTACCCGACCGCCCATCAGCCCCCGCCCGGCCCGGCCGGCCACCTGCTCCAGCAACTGGAAGGTGCGCTCGGCGGCGCGGAAATCGGGAAGATTCAGCGCCGTATCCGCCGAAATCACCCCCACCACCGTCACCAGCGGGAGGTCCAGACCCTTAGCAATCATCTGCGTCCCCACCAGCACGTCGGCCCCCCCGTCGGAGAAGACCTGGAGGATGTTCCAGTGGGCCTGCGCGGTGCGGGCCGTATCCCGGTCCCAGCGCAGGATGCGCGCCCCAGGCCAGCGCTCCCGGACGGCCTCCTCCAGCCCCGCCGTCCCCAGCCCAAAGGGGCGAATGGCCGGAGAATCGCAGCGGGGGCAGTGCTCCGGCTTCGGCTCCCGACGCCCGCAGTAATGGCAGACCAGTTGGCCGGCCTGTCCGTGAAAAGTCAGCGGGATATCACAGCGGGGGCAGCGAGCCACGTAGCCGCAGGCGCGGCAGAAGGTATGGGTTGCCGTCCCGCGGCGGTTCAAGAAGAGGATGACCTGCTCCCCGCGCGCCAGGGCTTCGTCCACGCTCCGCTGGAGGGCCCGGCTGAAGATGGAGCGGTTCCCCGCCCGCAATTCGGCCCGCATATCCACCACCTGGACCGGGGGCAGGTCCAGGTAGCGGGCCTCGGCGGGGCCGTCGCTCAGGGGCCGGTAGCGGGTCTGGGGGATGTTGTAGACGGCTTGCAGGTCAGAGAGGCGTTGACGGTGGCCCAGGATGCGGCGTCCCAGCACCAGTAAGTGGAATTCCCCCCGTCCGGCCCGCAGGTATGACTCCAGACTGGGGGTCGCCGACCCCAGAATGACCACCGCACCGGTCCGACGGGCCAGTTCCAGCGCCACCTCCCGCGCGTGGAAGGCCGGACGGGAGACCTGCTTGTAGGAAGCGTCGTGCTCCTCGTCCACGATGATGAGGCCCAGCGGGTCCAGCGGGGCAAAGAGGGCAGAGCGGGGGCCGATGACCACATCCACCAGCCCGGCCCGGGCGCGCCGCCAGACGTCGTACCGTTCCCCTTCCCGCATCTGGCTGTGGAGGACGGTCACCCGGCCGGGGAAGCGAGCGGCGAAACGGGCCACCGTCTGAGGGGTGAGGCTGATTTCGGGCACGAGGACCACCGCTTTCCTGCCCTGCGCCAGAGTTTCCCCCACTGCGCGCAGGTAGAGTTCCGTCTTACCGGAGCCGGTGACACCGTGAAGGAGGAAGACCGCGAATTGCAGGTTGCGGATTGCAGATTGGAGTGCGCCCCAGGCGGCCTGCTGGTCGGGGGTGAGGGGGAGTGGTGCAGTGGGCAGGAAGACGCGCCCCTCCAGCGGGTCCCGCCAGCGTTCCTCCAAGTCAAAGACTATTAGTCTGCGCTTGTAGAGCTGGTTTAGGTGCTGACGAGTGCATCCGGTCTGAGCATAGACCCAACTGACGTCCACGGGCCCGCCTTCGGCGCGCAGGAAGTCCAGGACGGTGCGGTAGACGGGGTCGCGCAGGCCCCGGAGTCCGTCCTCATCGGCGCCGGGGAGGAGGCGGACGGTGGTGACTTGCAGGGGACGGGCGCGCGGCGGGGCCAAGACCGGGGTGCGGATGAGGATTTTACGGCGGACCAGCCGGTCAGCGGCGGCGCGCCAATCGGAGCGGGGGAAGGCCCGGTCTATCTGGGCGCCTGTCAGCGGCCCGCGACGGCGCAGGAGGTCTACCAGGTGGCGTTCCAGCGGAGACAGGTTGCAGGGCGCAGCAGCCTCTGGGGCCAGCGCCAGCCGGATGTCGGTCAGGCCGACGACGCCCGGCGGGAGCATCATCAGCAGGCACTCGTGGAGGGGGGAAAGGGTCTGTTCGGCGATCCAGCGGGCCAGGTCTATCTGGACCGGCCGGAGGACGGGCCGGGGGTCTGCCAGCGCGGCCACGGGACGGGTCTCTTCCACTGCCGGGGCCGGAGGCCGGTCTACAACGATCCCATAGAGGAGACGGGGGCCGAAGGGGACCTGAACCAGCGAGCCGACCTCCACCCGTCCCTCCAGGGGTTCGGGGAGGTGGTAATCAAAGGTCGGGGTCGGGCCCGGCCCCAGAGGGGTCAGGACGACGACGCGGATAAATTCCATTGGCGCGTATCGTTTAT
>DAOTWK010000414.1:0-14865 GCA_034435815.1 Anaerolineae bacterium
ACCGGCAGCCCGACGATGTTGCTCCGTCCCAGGACCACCGCCTCCTTCCCGGCAATCTCAATGTTGTACCGGTCCAGCAACTCAATGCAACCCGCTGGGGTGCAGGGCACGAACTTGGGCTCCCGGCCCTTCATCCCCAGTTCGCCGATGTTAACCGGGTGGAAGCCATCCACGTCCTTCTCAATGGGGACGGCACTCAGCACCCGCTTCTCGTCCAGGTGGCGCGGCAGGGGCAACTGGACCAGGATGCCGTGCACCTCGGGGTTGGCCCCCAGTTCCCGCACCAATCCCTCTACCTCCTCTTGAGTTGCGGTCTCTGGCAGGTCGTAACCGAAAGAGCGGATGCCCACCTCACCGCACTTCTTCTGCTTGGAGCGGACGTAGAACTGAGATGCGGGGTTGGTGCCTACCAGCACTGTCGCCAAGCCGGGGACGATGCCGTATTTGGTCTTCAGTTCCTCCACTTCGGCGCAGATTTCTCCGTGGATGGCAGCCGCCACAGCATTGCCGTCTATCAGAGTCGCGGTCATAGTTCCTCCAATCAGAATTTTAGATAGGACGGGGTGTAGATGACCTTATTCAGCAACACCTGGACCGTCTTCCAGATGTCCACCTGCTCCGGGTCAGAGAAGTCCACATCTTCGGGCTGGGGCTCCTCCATCGCCGCGATGCGATCGTGAATCTTCAGGAGCAGGCGGCCCACCGGGGTAGAGTCATCTCGCTCCTCCACGATGCGAATCCACTCCATCAGTTTGCGGTCCAGCGGGTCGGCAATGACCATGTCAATCCCAGCACCCATCAGCATGACCATATAGGTGCGGTTGAGCAGAGGCCGCAGTTCATCCGGCACCTGATTGGAGACGTTGGAGAGGCCTCCATTGGTCAGCGGCGGCGGCTCCCAGGCGTACTTCAGGGTGCGCACCGCCTCAATGCACTCCGGGCAGTACTCCTGGCAGCCGGAAACCGTGAGCACCAGCGGGTCAATGATGAGGTCGCTAATGGGGAAGTCAATCTCCAGCATACGAGGGATGAGAATCTCCAGCGCGATATTGACCCGCTCGTCGGCTTTGACGGGGATCATCCCCTCCCCCATCGTGAGAGCGATGAGGCGGGTGTTGCACTTCTTGGCGACCAGCGGGACTTTCTCCAGCCGTTCCGGCGCCGCCGAGGTGGAGTTGATAATGGGCTGGGCCTTGGTGACCACCTTGCAGGCCGCCTCAATCGCCGCCAGGTTGGTAGTGTCAAAGCAGAGCGGCACGTCCACTACCTGCTGCACCACCTCTGTCAGCCAGGGTAGAATCTCATGCCCGGCCTTCTTCTGGGGGCCGATATTCAGGTCTATCGCGCTGGCTCCGGCGTCCACCAGCCGGACGGCCAAGTCCTGGAAGAACTTGGCGTCCCGATTGGCAATCGCCTCCTTCACCCGAGGCGAGATGATATGGATATTTTCTGCTATAATGTACATTCTATCCTCCTTTCACGGTAGGGTGGAGCCCGGAGGCCTTCGTACCGCTACTGATGGCGAATCATCGCTGGCTTCGTGCTGGCCGAAGGCCTCACCGAGAGCAATGTCAGCGGCCAATGGCTTATTCCGGAAAATAGTAGTGCTTCCGCAGATTCTTTGTGATCTTCCAGGTACATTTCATTCCCCTGGGAAACCTCACCAGGTCGCCGGCCTGGATGTGGACGGGCTCACCCCCTGCGGGACTAACGATCACCTCACCCTCCAGGATGTAGCAGACCTCGTCGGTATCGTACTCCCAGGGGAATTCGGATACCTCTTTGGTCCAAATGGGCCAATTCCGCACACCCAATTCCTGCAGACGGCTCTCATCCGGGTTTCGTTCAATTCGGATTTCCATGGGTTCCCCTCCTTACCGTGCCCGCCGGTTGCCGTCTATCACCTGTTCGGCAATCCACCGCACGGCTTGATAGACCGCCGTATCGGTGGGGAGTTGCACCAGCGGACGACCAGTGAACTCAAACTCGGCTATCCGCGGGTCTTCGGGAATTACTCCCACCAGTTCCAGTCCACTGCGGGTCACTGCTTCGGCCAGCGGCGGCGGCAGTTCCCCTGCCACGCGATTGACTACCAGATAGACCTGTCCCACGCGAATATCCAGCCCGGGGACCATCCGCGCCATCTCTTTGGCCGCCGCGACGCCCCGCTGGGTCGGGTCGGTCACCAGGAGCAGGACGTCCACGTCGCGGGTGGTCCGGCGGCTGAGATGCTCCATCCCGGCCTCGTTGTCAATGACCACGTACTTGTAATTGGCGCTCAGTCGGTCCACAATGACCCGGAGCATCTGGTTGGCCGCGCAGTAGCAGCCGGGCCCCTCCGGGCGGCCCATCGCCAGAAGGTCCACCCGGTCTCCCTCTACCAGGGCCATCTTGACCTGATAGTCCAGGTATTCCTGCTTGCTCATCCCACCAGGCATAGAGCCTGCCAGCGCACCGCTGGATTGAACCAGGTCCAGCATATCCTCGCGGATGTCGCCGACGGTGGTATCCACCTCCATGCCCAGGACCAGCGGCAGATTCATCGCCGGGTCGGCGTCAATGGCCAGCACCGAGCCACCCCGTTCCTCCAGCAGGTAACGGATTAGGCAAGCCGCAATGGTCGTTTTTCCGGTACCTCCTTTACCAGCCAGCGCGATGGTCCAAGTCACCTGTTCCTCCGAATCAAAGAAATTCCAATCTACCGCAGCCTCTGCCCCCTCATCCGAATCTCCCAAGCCAGCGGATGCTTATCGCAGAATTCTTCCGGGCGGAACCGCACTATCCACCCAACCCCTTCCCATACATCTGCCCCGGCCCCAGGATTTCCAGAAACCGCTCCCGTAGACGAAGCAGTGGTCGCATTCAAAGTTGCACTGGTAGGTCAGCAGAAGATGCAGGCCGGTTAGCGGCACATTACCCCTCTCCCATCACCGCCGCCACCGACGGGAACTGGCTCAGGTCGGTGTGCGGCAGGAAGAGGGCCGCGTTGAATTCGTCAAAGAATGTGTTATCGGCCGAAAGTTCCAGATAGGTCATCATCTGGCCCACTTCGGTCACCCGGCGGCGCATCTCGCGGGAGACCAGGGCATAGTACGCGCCCCGCACCGAGGTGTTGCCCAGGAAGTGGAACCGGTCGTAGGGCATATCCGGGAGCATGCCGATCTGAATCGCCTTCTCCACGTTAATGTACTGACCGAACGCTCCGCCGATAAGCACCTGCTGAACATCCCGCAGGCTCAGGCCGACACTGCGGGCCAGGACAGAGAATCCGGCGTAAATAGCCGCCTTGGCCCGCATCAGGTTGTCTATGTCCACCGCCGTGATGACGATATCGCGGCCGGTCGCCGTCTCACCGGCCCAGGCGACAACGTACTCCGGCCCGTGTTCCCCCCGCCGCACCCGCTTCGTGGGCAGGTCCAGGTTGATGTTCCCGCTCTTATCCACCACCCCGGTGATAAACATCTCTGCCAGAAGCGAAATCAGGCCGGAGCCACAGATGCCTCGGGGCGGTTCATCGCCGATGACTCTGTAAGCGGCCTCATACGTCTCCGGGTTAATCCAGACCTCCTCAATGGCCCCGGCGGTCGCCCGCATCCCGTGGACTACCCCCGCGCCCTCAAATGCCGGACCGGCGGAGCAGGCGCAGGAGATGAGCCAGGAACAGTCCCCCAGCACCATCTCCCCATTGGTGCCGACGTCTATGAAGAGCGTCAGGTCGCCCGACTCGCAGAGGCCGGAACTGAGCACCCCGGCCGTGATGTCGGCGCCCACGTAGGACGCGATGCCGGGCAGGCAGTCCACCGTCCCCTCCGGGTTGATCCCCAACCCGACTTCTCGGGCCGGGAAAGTGGGCACGTGGTTGACCACCGGGATGAAAGGCATCAGCCGGATAGACTCCGGCGGGATGCCCGCGAAGAGGTGAATCATCGTGGTGTTCCCGGCGACGGTCGCCTTGTAGATTTCGTCCGGGCGAATGTCCTGCTCTGTGGCGACCTGGGCGATGAGCCGGTTCAGCGTACCCATCACCAGTTCCTGGAGTTCCTGCAGGCCGTTCCCCTTAGAGGCGTAGATAATGCGGGAGATGACGTCTTCCCCCCGGGCAATCTGGCCGTTGTAATCGGCGGCCTGGGCCATCACCTGCCCCTGCATCAGGTCCACCAGCCAGACGACATTGCTGGTAGTGCCGATGTCAATCGCCACGGCCCAGAGGCTCTCCAGATGTTCGCCGGGCAGGACGTCTATCAGCCGGGGTGGCCCCTCCGGATGGTCCCAGGAATCCAGTTCCACCACGGCCGTCACGGTCCACTCTCCCTCCCGCAGAGCGCGGGAGAGTTTCCGCAGGACAGGAAGCGAGGCCTGCAGGTCCCGGATGCCGTAACGACGGGCCAGTTCCCGCTGGAGTCGGGACCAGTCATCAGTCTGGTCGGCCAGAGAGGGTGGCTCCAGGGTGACGGCGAACTTGCGCAGCGGCTGGTCGTGGCGGTCGTATGGGAACGGGAGTTCAATCTTTGCTGCGCGCCGGGCTTCCTTGATGCGGCGTTCAATCCGCTCCTGTGGCGGGACGAAGACGACGACGTCGCTCTCCACGAGGGTCTGGCAGGCCAGCGCGTATCCGGCAGCGACGTCGTCCGGCGTCAGGCGCTGGGTGGAGCGGCGGCGGACCGAGCCGGATTCCACCATCACCGCGCAGCGGCCACAGCGCCCCTGCCCGCCACAGGGCATCAGGACGTCTACCCCGGCCAGGCGGGCCGCGTCGCTGAGGAGGGTGCCCGGTGGGACCTCTACCCGTTTCTCTTCGGGACGAAAAACTACAGCGACCATAGACGTACCAGATGGGGTACCAGGATATGTCCTGCCACGCCTGATCCTTCCGCCCCGGCAGTCTGATGGGCCCGCTGCCGGGAAACCCCCATCCCCTCATCTCAGAACGACTTCCACAACTTGAGATAGCCAGGCAGGTCCACCGCCTCTCGCGGGCCGACCAGAATCTGCCAACCCGGCAGTTCCTCCTCCACTTCGCCCATCAGAACGGCGACGGCACCCGGGATGATGAGTTTGCGGTGGCTGATTTTCTCCTCAATGCCGGTGGTCTTCACCGTCTTGGCAATCTTCTCAGCATCGAACTTGCCAGCGGCCCAGGCGGTGAGGACGCTCATCCCTTCCGCATCCGCCACCAGGAGCCACCCGGGCAGCCCGCTGCCATCCACCTCGTTGGCGACGGAGAAGTAGGTGATGGAGAAGTTGGTGGTGATCATCACTGGCGCATCGGCTGTCGGGTTGTTGATCTCGTAGATGCCCGGCTGGACCTTGATGGGCTCCTGCGGGTTAGTGTAGATGTTGACCCGCCAGGCCATCAGCGCATAAGCCATCTCCGGGGCGAAGCGGTCCAGGACGATGAAGCCCGCGTACTTGGCAATGTGCTGGGCCGCCAGTTGCGCTTCCTCTATCACATCGGACGCGCCCTCGCCGGGGAAGGTGATGATGGGGAAGCCCAGCGGGCGGAAGGTCTTCTTCAACGCCAGGCGGCGCAGGTGGGTAAGCGTGGCCAGTGTGCCGGCCGGGTCCCGGACGCCCGGGTCCAGCACGATATCCTGGACCCCCGCGCCCTTCACCTTCTCAGTCAGGTCGGCCAGGCCGTCCAGCGAGTCGGCGCGGACAGCGACGGGGGCATTGGCCGCTTTGGCGATTTCCACCACCGCCTGCCAGTTCTCCGCCGTGGCGGCATAGAGGAGCGGGCGAGTGCCGTCAGCGGCGGCCAGACCGGCCTTCAACGCCGCCGGGTCGGAGGCCATCAGGATCAGAGGACGGTCGGTGACTTCCCGCACCGCCTTCACCGCCGCCGCGAAGGTCTCCGGGTTGCCCGAGGCGGCCTCCACTGCCACGCCGTCCAGATGAAGGTTCATCCCCACATAGGTGACAGAGTAGTCCATCGCCTCCTTCGCTGCGCCCTGGACCTGCTCCAGGGGCCAGGAGTCCTTCACCCGCAGGAAGAGGCCCGGCGGATGGTAGAAGGTCTTCTCGTGGCGGAAGATGACCGTCTCATTGCCCACTTCCACCTTGTGCCCAGGCCCCTCTACAGAGACCAGACGGATGGGTGGCGCAGCGGCGGCGTCCAGTTGGGCCTTGGCCTCCTCGGAGACGTAAGGGCAGGCGGAGAGTTCAGCCTGCTTGGCCGCCAGTTTCATCGCGAAAGCCAGGCAGGTGGGAAACCCGCACTCCTTACAGTTGGTCTGCGGGAGCAGTTTGTAGATTTGCAATCCGGTGAGTGCCATTGTCTCCCTCCCTATTTCGCCATCAGCCGCTTGATAAAGGTCCGGACCCGTTTCACGGTCTCCGGGTGACGCAGGACCACGATGTCGGCGCCCGAGAGGATGAGATTGGACGCCGTCAGGGTCTCCCAAAGGACTGCCCGCTGGCGCCAGTCGCCCCAGGACGCGGGCACGCCCTCACCGACTTTGGCCTCTTTCTGCCGCCAAGCCTCAAAGCCAGGGGTGACCAGCATGGGGAATTGGGTCATTTTATCGCCCTGGAGGGCCGCCAGGCGCAACCGCTCCATCACCGAGTAGCCGTACTCAATGCCGTAGCCCAGGCTGGCGGTCGTCGGATCCATGATGATACGGTCCAGCGGCAGGCCCATATCGGCGATGAGGATGTTCAACTGTTTGGCGAGGTTCACGTCCATCGCGGTGCGACCGTTGACCAGGTGGCCGTTGGCCAGTGCAGCGGCGACGATGGTACGGTAGTTCTTCTCTTCGCAGATGCCCAGGACGATGCGCTCACCCGCCGCCTCCTCGGCCACCGCCACCAGCAACTCGTTGTCGGCGTCCACCTGACCAGGGCCGAAGACCAGGATGGGGAGCCCCGTCGCCTGGAGGACCGCGCGCGTCAGGGCCTTTGCGTCGGCGGCGGTGGTGGGCTTGCCACCATCGCGCGTCAGGGACAACTGGAGGAGCACCAAATCGGCCCCGGCCTCTTCGGCGGCCTTCGCCCACTTCGCCGGATCGTCCACCACATCCCCCCAGGCCTCCAGGAGAAGCGGCGACCACTCCGTCGGACGGCGGTCGGCAATCTCAATGGCGATGCGGGGCGGATTAGGCATCTCGCCGTCGGTCAGCATAAACGGGAGGGTATTTTCGCCGCCCACTTTCACGACCCGGCTACGAGTGCCACCCTCGGCTGGAGTGGCTCCGAGAGTCTCCTCTATGACCCGACCGGGCCATTGTTCTACGGGAATTTCCACCGGCATATAGGACCTCCTTGCATAGCCTGAAAATCAAAGTGCAAGATAAGGATACTCCTACCCGGCTTGAGTGTCAAGCCACAGACGCCGAACCGGGGGGTCTTGCGGCAGACGGCTTCGCCGCTCGCCGCAAAACCCGCTTTTCAACAACGGGGGGCCGCCGCCATCACTGACGGCGGCCCCCCTGCCGCCGGAGCAGGATTTCATCCTACAGTCAGGTGTCAGGCACTTTAAAAGTGCCTGGCACCTTGCAGTTTTAGAACATAGGCGGCATACTCAACGCCGGATGGCCCTTCTCCTCCAGATAGGCCAGCAGGCCCTCCACGTCGGTGCAGATGGTCTCGTCGGCAATCTTATCCAGCAGGTCCGGGTCGCCCTCCCGTTCACAGACTTTCTTCAATTCCTCAGCCATCGTCTGCTTCAGGAAGGAAGACATCCAGACCACCCGCTTGAAGCCGCCATCGGCGGAGATGAACTTGGGGCTGGTCAGATAGTACTTGCCGACACCCATCACGCCCGGGGTCTGCAGACCGCCACCGGCCATCCCCGCCAGCGTGGAGAAGGTCATCCCGGCGGGGGTCATACTCGGATCCTCCCGGCTGACGACCATCACGCCGTTGGCCTCGGGGATGACCATGACGATGCACTCAAAGCAACCGCAGGCAGTCATGGGATTCTCCATGATGGAGTACACCGCCACCTGGTCCACCTTCCCCTGAGAGGCCACGCGGACGTACTCGTTGACGCCCGTGAAGTAGCCCTTCACCGGATCCAGGCACTGGCCCTTCTGAATGGGCTGGTTGGGTCCGGTGGGGTTAATCTCGTAGGACGCCTTGCAGTCCAGCCAGTTGTAGGCGCCGCAGAGGCCCAGCCGCTGCGGGCTGATGACGCAGCAGTGAGTGGGAGCGAAGGACTGGCAGAGAATGCAGGAGTAGAAAGTGTCAACCGCCTCGTCCACCAGGTCTGCCAGGCGGCGGTTGCGGCGATCGTAGGCTTCGCGGGCCTTCTGGAGCCACTCCGCGTGGAGCGCCGGATCGGTGATAATCTTCACCTGTACTTTGTCCACGATGGCGCCGAAGTCGGCGTGGAAGCGGGCATAAAGGATATCGCCGAAGTGGCGCAGGCTGAAGCCCTTCTCCGCCGCCGCCTTGCTAATGCGGATCCAGGCGATATCCCGCTGACCGATGTGCTGGACGCCGGAGGCACCGTTAATGAAGTAGTGAATCTGGCGCTCCAGCACCGGTTCAAAGTCTTCCTGCATCTTCCGTCCGGCGACCTCCACCAGGATGCCCAGGTCCATCGCCCCACCGACGGGCACATCCTCAAAGCCAGGGCCGATGACCTCTATCTTGCCGTCCTCCACCTGGTCCATCGGCACCATGCGGAGGTACTCAAAGGCGCGGCTAGCGCGGCCCCCAAACTCCACCCGCATGTCGGCCTTGCGGACCACTTCGCCCTCAAAGGCGGAGCCGTAGGGGACGGGGATGGGCACCTCGGTGATTTTCACCTTGACGCCGCGGACCTCAATGCACTTCTGGACCAGGCGGGCGGCCTTCTCCTCGTCCGTCTCGCCTTCTATCTCCTCCCAGGGCATGGAGACCACGTGCTCGTACCGGGTGATGCCCGTAGGGAGAATCTGCGGAATGACCGTGTCGGCGATGACGGGGAAGCCGTAGGAGATGGCGCCGGCGGCGGTGGCGTACTTCAGGTCGTCCACCTCGCCCAAGGCCAGGACGAAGGCGAAGACGCGGTACTTGTTGTAAAGGAGAATCTCCCGCCACTGGCCCGGCTTGAGGCCGCCAAAGGTGAGCGCCGAACGGGTAGCGAAGCCCAGTGGATAGATGGCGGCGATGGTGTCCCGGCCGAAGGGGACAATGTAGGTATCGTACCCCATCTCCACCCCTTCCTCATGCAACTGGTCAATGATAGAGCGCCCGTTGACGTTGCCACAGAGGAAGACCAGGATGTTGCGCCGCTGAAGTTCGCGGACGATAGCAACGGCGGCCCGGTTGGTGCGCGCCGCGCCCACGATGGCAGCAAACCCTGGCATCCGGCCGTCCACCAACTGGATGCCCCAGGAGCGCAACTGGATGTCGTCAATGGGGCCGTTCAAGTAGCCACCACCCCCCTCTTCCGTTTCAAACTCCGGGCTGGTGAAGGAGGCGCCACCGGTCATGCGGAAACCGGGATACCGCTCCGGCTGTTCGCCGTAGGCAAAGCGGATGCCCTCAATGATCTCCTCCGCCAGCAGCGTCGCCATCCCGCAGTCCAGCGTCTCGCCCAGGTACGGGACCCACCACTTCTCATCCGGCGGGGGGTGGAGAAGGCTCTTGGCATACTCCAGGACAGGCACCATATCCCCGATTTTGCTCACCGGATGGCCCAGCATGCCGTAGATGACGGGAAGGTAGTACGCGGTATTGGTGAACGCCACGGGGGTATCGGGCCCCTTCTCGGCTAATGCTTTCTGCAGCAGGGCTTCCGCCTCAGCGACGATGGCGTGGGCCCCGCGAATGGCTCGGGTTGCGATGTATCTGGACATATTGTCTCCTCCCTAATCTCCGGTTGCGTATCGCGTATCGCGTATTGCGTATCGCGTATCGCGTATTGCGTATTGCGTATCGCGTATCGCGTATCGCGCATCGCGTATCGCGTATCGCGTATCGCGTATCGCGCATCGCGTATCGCGTATTGCGTATTGCGTATTGCGTATCGCGTATCGCGTATTGCGTATCGCTTATCGCTTCTGCTTATTTGCGCGGAGGGTTTTCCGGAAGTTGGTGATGGCCCGAATGAGGTGATCCCCTTCCTCGTAAAGAGAGGTCAACGTGGGCTGGTCAATGTATCCCCGATCCAGGGCCAGGAACAGCCCGCCAATCACCTCAGAGACAGAACCATTGGAGACGCCCAGATACCGGCTGAATTGGGCCTCCGTATCCTGTCCGGCTCCTTCTGCAATGTTTAAGGCAACCGAATTAGCTGCCCGGTTCAGTTGGTCTGCTAACGCATACCGCTCATGGCTCGGGAACCGGGCCGTTACTTCGTAGATGCGGGCCACAAAGTTCCGCGCCAGCATCCATATCTCCAACCCCTCAAACCGAAACGGCACTTCACCCCCCGGCGATCCGCGATGAGCGATCCGCGATGAGCGATGCGCGATTGACGATTACCGCCTCCCGTACACCGCCTCCAGTCGTTCCTCCAGCGGGAGTTCCAGCACCTCGCGGATGCGCCAGTCGCCGGACTTGCCCCACTTGGCCGGGTTGTACTCCTCCAGCCCCAGGGCCGCCCGCTTGTGGTCAATATGGGCCAGTGCGCGCCGGACGATCTCCTCCGGGTCCTCCAGGAACTCCAGCCGCCCGCCGACCTTCTTCTCCCAGCCCTCGGTGATCAACTGGGTAACGAGCGGGCTTCCAGCCACCGGGTTGCGGACGCCGCCCATAATGACGTAGGCACCGGAGGCGACGCAGTAGGTGGCGATGGCCAGCGCCTTCTCGCTCATCCACTCAGAGGCCATCCCGACGGCGGGGATGTCGGAGATGTCGTCGCCCAGGCCGGTCTCGGAGACCATTTGGGCCAGAACCGTCAGGATGCGGGAGTTATCCACGCAGGCACCCAGGTGGAGCACCGGCGGGATACCGATGGCCTCGCACACTTCCCGCAGGCCCGGACCGGCGTACTCCAGCGCCGCCTCGGGGGTCATATACCCCTTCTTGGCGCTGGCGATGGCGCCGCAGCCGGTCTGGACCACCAGGACATCGTTCTTCAGGAACTCGGCGACGACGTAGTAGTGGTTCTCATCGTGGCAGAGGCGGGCATTGTTGCAGCCGATGTCGGCGACGACGCCCCGGATGCGCCCGGCGATGATGGCGTCGTTCAGCGGGCGGAAGGAGCCGCGATAGGTGCCGCCCAGCGCATAGTTGATGTACTCGTGGGAGAAGCCGGGTACCAACGGGCTGCGGATGTCCGGAATGAAGACCTCGCCCCGCTGCGGGAAGCGGTCAATGGCGGTGCGGAGAATCTCTTTGGCAATCTCCAGCGCCCGGTGCTCGTCAAACTCTATGTGAACAGCACCGGCCACCCGGACTTTGGGGGAGGTGGTAATCAGCGCGGTGTGGAATCGCTGAGCGAGGGGCACCAGGCCTTCCATGATGCACTGGACGTCCACCACCATGGCATCCACCGCGCCGGTGAGGATGGCCAGTTCCTGCTGGAGGAAGTTGCCCGCCAGCGGGATGCCCTCTCGCATCAGGACTTCGTTGGCCGTGCAGCAGATGCCGGCCAGGTTGACGCCCTTCGCGCCCTTGCTCTGGGCGTAGGCGATGACTTCGGGGTCCTGAGCGGCAGCAACGATGATCTCGGAAAGAGTCGGTTCGTGCCCGTGGATGATGACGTTGACCATGTCCTTCCGCAGGACGCCCAGGTTGGCCTCGGAGCGGACAGGCGCGGGGGTGCCGAAGAGGATGTCGGTCAGGTCGGTAGCCAGCATGGAGCCGCCCCAGCCGTCGGCCAGCGCGCAGCGCATCGCCTGGTCCAGCAGGTGTTCTGCGTCCTGGTCGTTGCCCGCGTGAGTCCGGTGAAGGAGTTCCACCACCTCTCGGTCAATCGCGCGGGGGGCGATGCCCAGGTCGTGCCAGATTTTCTGCCGTTTGGCGGGGGCGCGCTTCAGATAGAGCAACTCGCCCTGGACGCGGCCAAACTCGCCCAGCGCCGCCAGCGCCACATCCCGGGCGATTTCGTTGATGGGACGGTCCCCGACTTTCACGCCCAGGTAGCGAGCGACCTCGTAGAGTTTATAGGGGTCGCGGATTTTGTAGTCCGGGGCGTGGCCCTCAGCGGCCGCCAGGAGGGTATAGGCCAGGTCCCGGGCGTGGTCGGAGTGGGAAGCCGAGCCGGCAGCCACCGAGCGGGCGAAATTGCGGGCCACTACGGTATCCCGCGTCGCGCCGCAGACGCCCATATCCACATCGCCCACCAGGCGACAGGGGCCCATTGCGCAGAAACGGCAACAGAGGCCCTCGGCGCCGATGGGGCAAGGGGTAATCTCATCCGCCCGATAGAAACAGGTCTCGGCCCCGATCTCCAGGGCCCGTTCCAGGAGGGCAATTGCCGCCGGATCGCGGCTGGCCTCCTGTGGGGTTCGCACTTTCTTCTTCGCCATCTCTCTCACCTCCCTGTTACCATTTCCTGAAGTCTCCGGACATCTCCAGGTCGGCCCGATAGGTCTGACTCATCCGGAAACTCATAGTGCCCCAGCGAGGGTTGCGCCGCTTCTCGGTCGGCTCCACCAGGATCGGAGTCTGGCCCTGGCCCACCGGATATCCGGCCTCGGCCAGCACCTGCTCAATCCGGGCGCGGTCCACTCTCGCCGGGTCATACTTCACCAGCACCTGCTTCCACGCCGAACTGGCGTAGAGGTCCACCACCCCGTCCAGTTGGGTCAACGCCTCGCGGACCTTGAAGACGTGATGGTCGGCCCACATCAGCGGGACATCCAGAACGACCTTCTCCATAATCCACCTCACGTTGCGTTTTACATATTTCGTGTTGCGTGGGTGGCGGGGGAGGTTCCCCTCCGCCCGCCACCAGGACCGGGGACGCGGGGCGTTAGAACAGCCCCTTCACCTTGCCCGTCGCCAGGTCAATATCCACATCTACGAAGGCGGGACGGCTGGGCAGACCGGGCATCGTCCGCATCGCGCCGCAGAGCGGGTAGAGGAAGCCGGCACCGACGCTGGCGCGGATATCGCGGATGGGCAGCCGCCAGCCGCGCGGCGCCCCCTTCAGTTTCGGGTCGTGGCTGAAGGAGAGGTGGGTCTTGGCCATGTTGAGCGGCAGTTTGTCGTAGCCCATTGCGGTGTAGAGTTCAATCTTCCGCTCCGCCTCCGGCATATAGTCCACCCCGTCGGCCCGGTAAATCTCGCGGGCGATGGTCTCAATCTTCTCTTTGATAGAGAACTCCAACGGGTAGAGGAAGCGGAACTGGCTGGGCTGCTCGCAGGCCCGGACCACCGCCTCGGCCAGCGCCGCGCCGCCCTCGCCGCCCTTCGCCCACACCTCGCTGACGACGCAATCAAAGGCGCCGGCTTTCATCGCCGCCTCCTGGATCACGCCGATCTCCCGGTCCGTGTCCGTCTTGAAGCGGTTGATGGCGACGACTACCGGCACCCCGAACTTCTGGACGTTCTCTATGTGCTGGATCAGGTTGGGGAGACCTTTCTCCAGAAGTTCCACGTTCTCCTCGGTGTAGGCCGTGCTGAGTGGCCGACCGGGGATGACCTCCGGACCGCCGCCGTGCATCTTCAGCGCCCGGATGGAGCAGACCATCACCACGCAGTTGGGGATGAGGCCGGAGTAGCGGCACTTGATGTTGAAGAACTTCTCCATGCCGCAGTCGGCGCCGAAGCCGGACTCGGTGACCACGAAGCCATCCGGCCCCACCAGTTTGAGGGCAATCTGGTCGGCGATGATGGAGGAGTTGCCATGGGCGATGTTGGCGAACGGCCCTGTATGGACGAAGACGGGAGTGCCCTCCAGCGTCTGCATCAGGGTGGGCATCAGCGCGTCCTTCATCAGGACGGTCATCGCGCCGGCGACCTTCAGGTCTTCGGCAGTCAGCGGGCGCCCGTCCTTGCTGAAGCCCCAGACGATGCGGCCCAACCGCTCCCGCAGGTCCGCCAGCCCCCTGTAGCCGTCCACCAGGGCCAGGATGGCCATAATCTCCGAGGCGACGGTGATGTCGTAGCCGGTGATGCGGGGGACGCCGTCGGTGCCGTAGGGGAGATTGGCCACCACTTCCCGCAGTGTGCCGGCCCCCTCCGGCAACGGCTTGTCGGCCTGCCCGGCCTGCAGGCCGATGACGACGTTGCGCAGCGCCCGGTCGTTGACGTCCACCACCCGGTTCCAGAGGATGGAGTTGGGGTCAATGTTCAGACGGGGGATTTCCGGGCAGAACTTCGCCAGTTGCTCGTCGGTCATCTCCCGCTCGTGAAGGATGCGGGCGTCAATGGCTGCCGCCAGGAGGTTGTGGGCCACGCCCACCGCGTGGATGTCGCCGGTCAGGTGGAGGTTGAAGTCCTCCATCGGCACCACCTGGGAGTAACCGCCGCCGGCCGCGCCGCCCTTGATGCCGAAGGTCGGCCCCATGGAGGGCTGGCGGATGCAGGTGATCACCTTTTTGCCAATATAGGCCAGCCCCAGGCTGGTGCCGATCGTGGTGACGGTCTTCCCCTCCCCCAGCGGGGTCGGCGTGATGGCCGTCACATCCACATACTTGCCGTTGGGCCGGTCCTTTAGCCGGTGCAGGACGTCCAGGTGGACCTTGGCCTTCCACTTGCCGTAGAGGTCCAGGTCGTCCTCGCTGAGCCCAACGCTGGCCGCGATCTCCACAATGGGGATCAATTCGGCCATCTGGGCGATTTCAATGTCGCTGGGAACCGGATAGACTCGTTTGACGGGCATAGGTGTTCCTCCTTGTTGGGTTACGGAATGGTTGGACACTCACAATCACGTTTCACGCATCACAAGACGGGAAGCGTGAAAAATTACGCCGACCGCCCCTCGGGCACCAGATACGCGGCCCGGGGCAGGAGCGGCGCGATTTCCACTTCCACCGCCTGCCGCAT
>DAOTWK010000415.1:0-6373 GCA_034435815.1 Anaerolineae bacterium
CGGCGATGCAGGCCTTCACCAGCGGCAAGTTGAAGATAGAGGGCGACCTGATGAAGTCGCAGTTGGTGCAGAAGTTGTTCCGGTTTTAAAAACCATGAAGACACGAAGACATAAAGTTCATTCCTTCCGTGTTTTTGTGTCTTGGTGGTTTCATAGGGTGACGTGCCAGGCACTTCCGGAAGTGTCTGGCATGTCCCCCCTCTGAGGCGAGGTTCTGGCGATGAGAGTGGGGGTGTTGCTCGCTGTACTGGTGATGGGTTTCAGCGGGCTGGTGGCTGAGGTATTTCTTCTCAGGGAGTTCCTGATCGTCTTTGCGGGCAACGAATTCTCCATCGGCCTGATCCTCGCCAACTGGGTAGTTTTGGAGGCTCTGGGCGCTCTGGCCTTCGGGCGGCTTCTGGAGAAACTCCCTGGGAAGGTAGAAACCCTGGTTGGGCTGACCGTCCTGTTCATTCTGTTTCTGCTGGGGGCCATCTTCCTGATCCGTTCCCTGAAAGGACTGCTGGGCATCTCCGTAGGAGAGCCGGTCAGCCTTGTCCCGATGTTTTATTCTTCTTTCCTGATACTCTTACCGGTCAGTGTCCTTCACGGCGCGTTGTTTCCCGCATGTTGCCAGGTTTATTCCCTGCTTTCCAGGCCGGATGCGCCTTCCGCTGGCAGGGTGTACGCGTATGAAACCCTCGGCACCGTAGTCGGGGGAATCGGCTGTACATACCTGTTCGTTCCCTATCTTCATACGTTTCAGGTCGTCTTCTGGCTGGCCCTGCTGAACCTCATCGTTTGCGTCGTCCTGCTGGTCCCTTTCTGGAGAGCCGGGCGGCTCCCGAAGGTACTGCTGATTTTTCAAGCCGCCCTGATTATCTTTGCGAGTTTCGGGATTTCTACAGGCTTTTCGGATACCCTGCACCGTCTTTCCATCCAGGCCCAATGGGAAGGCCTCCACGTCGTCCATTATCAGAACTCGCCATACGGTAACCTTTGCGTCGTGGAGAATGAGGGGCAGTACATCTTCTTTCAGGACGGAGTCCCTGAACTCATCACACCGGTTCCGGACCTGCCGTTTGTGGAAGAATTTGTCCACCTCCCGCTTCTGGCACATCCCGAACCCCGGCGGCTTCTGATTCTGAGCGGCGGTGCGGGCGGTGTAATCTACGAAGCGTTGAAACATCCGTCCGTAGAGACAGTGGAGTACGCGGAACTGGACCCGCTGCTGATAGAACTGATCCGGAAATTCCCCACACCGCTGACCGAATCTGAACTGAACGACAGGAGGGTCCATATCCAATACGTAGACGGGCGGATGTACCTGCCCACCACCCGTAGCACATATGACCTGATTCTCATCGGGATCACCGAACCGTCTACCCTGCAGACGAACCGGTTTTTTACGCAGGAGTTTTTCCGGCTGGCGAAGACGAAGTTGAACCGGGGCGGCATCTTTGTTATTGGCCTGCCGGGTTCTTTGACGTACACCACCGAGGAACTGGCCGACCTGAACAGTTCTATCTTCCATACCTTGAAAAGTGTTTTCCCCTACGTCTGGCCCATCCCGGGCGAGGGGACTCATCTGTTCCTGGCTTCAGACTCTGCAGGCGTTCTCTCGGTGGATAAGGAAAAGGTCATAGAGAGAGTACGCCAGCGGAACATCCGGGCAGAGGTGGTGATACCCTGGTACATTGAACAAAAGTTGCATCCTGGATGGCAGGAGTGGTTCTATCGCTTCCTTGAGGGTAGAAGTCAAAGGATAAACTCAGATTTCCGTCCCGTAGGGGTCCTTTACAGCATCTCGCACTGGAGTGCTCTTTTTGCCCCTTCCCTGCGCGGGCTTTTCCGACATCTGGAGAAGATAAATCTATGGGCCTTCGCCGTACTGCTTATCGTCGTTCTGTTCTGCTTTTTCCTTGTTCGGAAGTTAATGGGCAGACAGAGCCTGCGGCTGGGGGTTCTCTTTGCTATCGTCACCACCGGCCTGGCCGGCATGCTCTTTGACCTGATGCTGATTTTCGCCTTCCAGTCCGTCTACGGATACGTGTTTTCCTGGCTCGGGCTTCTGGTCGCATCGTTTATGGCCGGGGCGGCTTGCGGCGCCCTGCTGGTCTCCCGCGCGCTGGAACGGATTCAGAGCGGCTTCCAGGTTTTCCTGAAGACCGAATTGGGGATTATGGGTTTTGCAGCAGGGTGTCCCCTCGTTCTTCTGGCGGTGCATACGTTTCTGGAGGACGTGACGGTACTCCCCCTATCTCGGTGGCTGTTTCTGGCCCTGTCGTTTACCGGTGGTCTTCTGATCAGTGTCCAGTTTCCCCTGGCAAACCATCTGCTGTTGCAGGAGAGTGAGCGCTTCACCCCGACCGCCGGGCTTTTGTACGCGTCGGACCTGCTGGGTGGCTGGCTGGGAGGGATTGTCGGTGCAGTGGCGCTTTTGCCGGTCCTCGGCCTTTTGGGTACAGGCCTTGCTGTGGTCATGTTGAAATTGAGCAGTTTTGCGGTTATCATGTGGATTGGGCGACGATTGTGAGGAGGTGGGCTATGGACAAAATTGTTCCCCAAAAGATCACCCGGAGAGAATTCCTGAAGGGCGTGGCGGTGTTGTGTCTCAAAGTTGCATTGCCTTCTATTGTGACCTCCTGCCAGCCGGAGGCTCCCCGTGAAGAGCCGATGCCTATGCCAAACACGGTGGTTGAAACCCCCACTTCCACCCCCGCAGGTTCCAGCCGGTTTGAACCGGCCTATCTCAAACTGCACCGGACGGGAGAACTGGCGGCGCGGGCGGAGAAACTCTGGGCGATTATGGAAAGTTGCCGGCTGTGTCCGAGGCAGTGCGGCGTCAACCGTCTGGAGGGAATGAGCGGGTTCTGCCGGGCACCGGGCACCACCCTGGTCATCTCGGCATTTCATCCCCATTTCGGCGAAGAAAGACCCCTGGTCGGACGGGGAGGCTCAGGGACAATTTTTCTCACCCATTGCAACCTGCGGTGCATCTTTTGCCAGAACTGGGAGATCAGCCACCTGGGGATGGGCCAGGAAAGCAGCGTAGAGGAACTGGCCGATATGATGCTCCAACTTCAGAAAATCGGCTGCCATAACATCAACCTGGTGACCCCAACCCATTATTCGGCCCTCATCTTGAAGGCCCTGGACATTGCGGCGGGGCTGGGGCTCCGGTTGCCCATCGTCTACAACACCAGTGGCTGGGAGCGCCTGGAGATTCTGGAGGTTCTGGACGGGATTGTGGACATCTACCTGCCCGACTTCAAGTACTGGGACAGCGAGATGGCGGCGAAATACTCTTCCAGGGCGGCGAACTACCCGGAGGTGACCAAGGCCGCTATCCTGGAGATGCACCGGCAGGTGGGAGTGGCAAAACCGGGACCCGATGGCATCATATACAGAGGGCTGATGATCCGACACCTGGTAATGCCCAACGACGTGGCGGGTTCCGAAAAGGTGATGGAGTGGATTGCGGAAAACCTGCCCAAGGATACGTACGTCAACATTATGTCCCAGTACACTCCCATGCATAAAGCGTACAGGTACCCCCAAATATCGCGAAGGATCACCCGTGAAGAGTACGAGCGGGTGGTTAGGAAAGCCCAGGAGTTGGGCCTCACCAACCTGGATATACAGGGATACTGGTGGCTGGAGTGACCGTGATCCGTTCACGTGGAGAGGCTGTGGGCGGCGGCCCGAAGGGCGGCTGCCCACACCCCCTCACTCTGCGACAAGGGAGGAATTATGCCCACAGGAATCCGTGATAAAGTCGCCATTATCGGCATGGGGTGCACCCGATTTGGGGAGCGCTGGGACGTGGGGGCCGAGGACCTGATGGTGGAGGCCTTTGAGGAGGCGCTGGCCGACGCCGGGATTGACCGCAAGGAAATCCAGGCTGCCTGGCTGGGCACCTGCTTTGAGGAAATCAGCGTCGGCAAGAGCGCTCTCTCCCTCTCTATCACTCTCCGGCTCCCGCGCATCCCGGTCACCCGGGTGGAGAACTTCTGCGCCACTGGGACGGAGGCATTCCGGGGCGCGGTCTACGCGGTAGCGTCGGGCGCGTGCGACATCGCGCTGGCGCTGGGGGTGGAGAAACTGAAGGACGTGGGCTACGGGGGACTTCCCAACCTGGGCGCCACGGCGGGGAGCCTCAACTGGCAGTGGATGCCCAACATCACCGCGCCGGGGGCTTTCGCCCAACTGGCAACCGCCTACGCCGCCAAGTACGGCATCCCGATGGAGGACTTAAAGCGCGCCATGGCCCACGTCTCCGTCAAGAGCCACGCCAACGGCTCCCTCAACCCGAAGGCCCACCTGCGCCGTCCCGTCACCGAGGACGAGGTGCTGAACGCGCCCATTATCGCCTACCCGCTGGGCCTCTTTGACTGCTGCGGCGTCAGCGACGGCGCAGCCTGCGCCATTGTGACCACACCGGACATCGCGCGGGGGCTGGGCAAGACGGACATCGTCACCGTCAAGGCGCTGCAGGTGGCCCTCTCCAGCGGGGAGGAGATGGGCTATAATGAGTGGGACGGGACGTATTTTATGACGACCGCTAAATGCAGTCAGGCAGCGTACCATGAGGCGGGCATCACCGACCCCCGGCGGGAAATCAGTATGATGGAGGTCCACGATTGCTTCTCCATCACCGAACTGGTGACGATGGAGGACCTGCACATATCGGAGCGGGGGAAGGCCTGGAAGGACGTCTTGGACGGCTTCTTTGACCTGCGCGGCGGCGGGATTCCCTGCCAGCCCGATGGTGGCCTGAAGTGTTTTGGGCATCCCATCGGCGCCTCGGGCCTGCGGATGCTCTACGAGATGTACCTGCAACTGCTGGGGCGGGCCGGGGAGCGGCAGATTCCCAACCCCCGCTACGGCCTCACCCATAACCTGGGCGGTATGCCGCATATGAACATCTGCGCCATCACCATCGTGGGGCTGATGTAGCACACGATGAATCTTGCGCTACATCTTGTGCCGCATCGGGGGGCCGATGGAGCGCCAGATTTTGCAAATGGAGATAGATTTCACCCATCCCGAACTGAACCGCGAAGTTACCGCCATCGGCGGGCACTACGTCTGGGTGAAGGAGAACCGACTCCCCTGGGAAGGGCGGGAGGTCCTCTATTTGGTGGGCTACGCCGTCCTGGATACCACCTGTTGTGGAGTGGGGGGCTTCGCCTGCGCGCTGGTGCCCGGCTTCGTGGTGGAGTGGAAGAGCGGGGTCTCATCGGAAGGCCGACCTGTCTCTCGGGTGGAGCGGATCCAGAACGAGACCGTCCAGGCCGAAATCCGCCGCCGCATCCGGGAAACGGAACCAGTCCACCAGGTCAACTTTCTGTAACCCCGCATTTCACGTTTCACTTTACGTTTTACTTCTTGCCTGATGCTCCCAACACGCATTACCCAGCTCTTCGGCATAGAATACCCCATCGTCGGCGGCTGTATGATGCACATCTCCGGTCCGGAATTTGTCGCCGCCGTATCCAACGCTGGCGCGCTGGGCGTC
This sequence comes from Anaerolineae bacterium, assembly GCA_034435815.1. Taxonomy (GTDB): domain Bacteria; phylum Chloroflexota; class Anaerolineae; order B4-G1; family DUEL01; genus SpSt-77. Next base: position 5,501 of record DAOTWK010000415.1, read on the forward strand.
CTGGCCTCGGCGATGTTCCCGGACCGGGAGTCCTTCCGGCAGGCCATCCGCCGGACCCGCGCGCTGACCGGCCGGCCCTTTGCGGTGAACCTCAGCCTTCATCCCGCCATCCGTCCCATAGACAACGCCGTTTATGTGGATGTGATTCTGGAGGAAGGGGTGCGGATTGTGGAGACCAGCGGGCATCGCCCGCCGGAAGACCTCTTTGCCCGGCTGAAGGCGGGCGGCGTGACGGTGATGCACAAGTGCGTCAGCGTGCGGCATGCCCTCACCGCCCAACGCCTGGGAGCAGACGCGGTGACCGTCTTCGGCTACGAAGGGGGCGGACACATCGGCGAACTGGGACTGACGACCATGGTGCTGGTGCCCCTGGCGGCGGACGCGCTGGAAGTGCCGGTCCTGGCAGCGGGCGGCATCGCCGACGGGCGCGGGCTGGCCGCCGCGCTGGCCCTGGGGGCCGAGGGCGTGGTCATCGGCACCCGTCTCCTGCTGACCGATGAGTGCCCCATCCACCCCAACCTGAAGCGGGCGCTGGCCCAGGCCGCCGAGACCGATACCCGTCCGATCCTGGGCTCGCTACGCAACCAGATGCGGGCCTGGGATAACGCCGCTGCCCGCAAGGTGGCCGAACTGGAAGCCCGGGGCGCGTCCCTGGAAGAAATTCTGGCCGTCGTCGGCGGCCACATGACGCGCCGGATGTACGAGACCGGAGAGACGGATGTGGGGGTTACGGCTTGCAGTCAGGCGGTCGGCCTTGTGCGGGAAATCCGCCCGGTGGCGGAGGTGATCCGGGGGATGGTAGAGGAAGCGCAATCTATCCTGAGACGGCTGCTTTAAGATGAGGGGGCCGGGGCGGGCCGGAAGGCCCGCCCC
>DAOTWK010000416.1:0-4194 GCA_034435815.1 Anaerolineae bacterium
CTTCGTGTCTTCGTGTCTTCGTGGTGAACTATTATGAAGCGCCACCAGGGCCGAGGCGGCCGCGGCCTTCGCCTGGGCGACGGTATCCGGGATGTCCTTCGGCCCCTGGCAGCAGCCCGCCAGAAAGACCCCCGGCCGGGCGGTCTCCACCGGCCGGTACTTGGGATGTGCCTCTTGGAAGAAGCCGTCGGGCGAGCAGGCCAGGCCCAACAATTCAGCCACAGCGAGCGTGTCGGCCCGCGGGACCACCGCCGTCGCCAGTACCACCAGGTCCGCGTCCACCTCCACCGTCCGGCCCAGCAGCGAGTCCTCCGCCCGCACCACCAAACGGTCCCCCCGCTTGTAGACTTCCGATGGCTCCCCCCGTCGGTAGATGACCCGCTCCTCCTTCACCCGGTCGTAGAACTCCTCGTACCCTTTGCCGAAGGCCCGCATGTCAATGTAGAAGACGGTGATCCGGGCGTTCGGGAGTTTATCCCGCACCAAGTGCGCGTGCTTGGCGGTGTACATGCAGCAAATCCGGGAGCAGTACGGAACCCCGGTGTGCGGGTCCCGGGAGCCGATGCAGTGGATGAAGACCACGTCCTGCGGCTCCTTCCCATTGAGGACGATTTTCCCTCCCGTCGGCCCGGAGGCCGAGGAGAGCCGCTCAAACTCCAGCCCCGTGATGACGTTGGGATAGACTCCGTAGCCGAACTCCGGTTTGGTGCGCGGGTCCATCAGGTCAAACCCGGTGGCGACGATGATCGCCGCCACGTCCACCTCCACGAACCGCTCCTTCTGCTCAAAGTTGATGGCGTTCGCGGGGCAGGCGTCCTTGCATAAAAAGGTCTTGCCGCAGACCCCGCGGGTCAAGTAGAGGCAAGCATCGGGGTCTACGGTGTAGATAAGGGGGACCGCCTGAGGAAAGGGGACGTAGATGGCCGACCGTTTGCTCAGTCCTTGGTTGAACGTATCCACCACCCGCCCCCGCATCCGGCAGGCCTGGGCACATGCCCCGCAGCCGCGGCAAAGGTCCTCCTCCACGTAGCGAGGCTTCCTGCGGATGGTGACGTGAAACGCTCCCGCCTCCCCTTCCACAGCCACCACCTCGGAGTAGGTCATCAGTTGGATGTTCGGGTGCTGGCCCACGCTCACCATCTTGGGCGTGAGAATACAGGACGAACAGTCCAGCGTTGGGAAGGTCTTATCCAGTTGGGCCATCCGGCCCCCCACGCTGGGCTCCCGTTCCACCAGATAGACCGGGAAACCAGCGTCCGCGATATCCAGCGCGGCCTGAATGCCGGCGATCCCGGCGCCGATGACCAATGCAGCGGGTTTTTGGGTCATAACAACGGTTCCTCCTCTATCCACCAGCGGATAAACGCCCGCCCAGTCTCCAGACTCTCCCGGGCCAGGTCCAGGGCCCATTCCGCCTCCGCCTGTCCGTAGCGGTCAGCGGGCCAGAGGACCCGTTCGTCCACCTCCATCGGGTATCGGCTGTCCACAGCCGCCGGTTCCAGATCAGCGGCGGCCCGAGCCAGAGTCATCAACTGCTCTCGCCACCCTGGATCCAGAATCGTCTCCAGCATAGCCTCCAGACGGGCCGAGAGGTAATGAGTTCGCTCCATCCGCCCCATGCACGCCAGGACGGCTTTCACGCTCTTCTCCACCGCCTGCTGACTATGGGTGACACTCCGTTCGTACAGGCCCAGTTGGAAGAGTCCCTCTGCAGCCAGCAGGTCCCGTTCCCCATCCTCCAGCCAGCGGCGAGCCCAGGACAGGTTGTCAAACGGTGAGAGCGGCACCCGCTGGCGATAGGGCACCGGGAACTGCCATCCTCCAGTCTCCGTGCGCCGGATGCCCCGCGCCGCGATCTCCGCCTTCATCCACTCCAGAAGCGCCGTGATGCCATCGGCGTCATAGAGCACGACGCCGTCCACGGCTACGTCCAGGTAAAAAGGATAGTGCGCTTCCATTCCCCACCGGAACCCCTGATAGGTGACTACAACCAGGTCCACCCATGCTCCGTCTGGCCCCAGAGCCCTCCGCAGCAATTTTAGCACTTCTGCCCGTTCCCGAGCCTCTCTCGCCCCTCCGACCACAACCAGAAGGTCCACATCCTGGTGCGGCTCCCCGCGAGCGGCCGAGCCAAAGAGAACGATCCCCTGGACATCCGGATGGACTTCCAGGAGCCGCTCCAGAATTTGTCGGAGCCGCTCGGCCAGGTCTCCAACGGCTCCAGCGATGAGAGCGGGTACGGTGGATTGGTGAGTCACAGACCTCCTTTGCGCAAACCCATCTACCAGTGCAGTTCCATCGGAAACCGTTTATCGGCGAAGAACGTGAATTGCACAGTACGCTGATGGTGCTATAGTTGTACCCTTAAAGCCCCCTATCCTATCCTCCGTTCTGACGGGGATTCTCTCTATGATAAATCCGCGTTCATCCGCGTCACGCTCCTACACCACCGCATCCACCATCTCGTACACCCGGCGCGCGGCGTAGCCGACCTGCTGAGTGGCCTTGTTCGGGCAGACCATTGCGCAGACGCCGCAGCCCATGCAGAGCGCCTCTATCACCTCCGCGTACGGCCCGCCCGGCTCCAGCACCCGCGCCTCGTACGGGCACGCCTCCACACAGAGCCCGCAGGCCGAACAGAGCCGGACGTTCACCCGCGCCACCGTCTGGACGACCTCTACCTGGCCCCGGGCCAGAAGAGTCGCCGCCCGCATAGCCGCGCCCTGGGCCATCGCAATCGTCTCATCGGCCGCCCGCGGGGAATGGGCCAGCCCGCAGACGAAAATCCCCCGTTTGGTGAAGTCCAGCGGCCGCATCTTCGGGTGCTCCTCCCGGAAGAACCCGTACACATCCACCGGTACCCCCAGCGTCCCTGCCAGCGCCCGGCCGTCGTTCGGCTCAATCCCTGTGCTGAGCACCAGCAACCCCGCCGGGATCACCACCTCCTCCCCGGCGACCGGCTCCACCAGCCGGACTCGCAGGCCATCTGGGCCCGCCGACACCTGCGGCTTATCCGGCAACTCGTAGCGCAGGAAGACCACGCCCTTCTCCCGCGCCAGCCGGTACACGTCCTCCCGGAAACCATACGTCCGCATCTCCCGATAGAGGACGGTCACCCGCGCGTCGGGATTGCGCTCCTGGATTGCCAGCGCGTTGACCACTGCCTTCGTGCAGCAGATGCGGCTACAATAGGGCCGCTCCGGCTCCCGCGACCCCACGCACTGAATCATCACCACGTCGGACGGGACGTCCTTCCCCTCCGCCAGCATCTTCTCCAGTTCCCGCTGGGTCACGACGCGCGGGTCCTGGCCGTAGAGGTACTCCGTCGGGACGACCTCGCGGCCGCCGGTGGCGACGATGACCGCGCCGTACGTCTCCTCCTGCTCCCCCTCCGGCCCGACCAGACGGGCGCGGAACCGCCCCAGCCGGCCCGATACTTCCCGGACCTCCGTCTGCAGGAGCACCCGGACGCGCGGCTCCCGGCCCAACCGATCCAGAAGCGCCGCCAGCGCGGCCTGCGGGTCCCCGCCGAGACCCTTCATCCGCATCCATTCGCGCAACTCGTCGCCCCAAACCGTTCGGAGTTCCCGCAACTGGCCGCCCAGCGTATCCGTCCGCTCCACCAGGTCGGCCGGATAGCCCAGGTCGGCCAGGGTGAGTGCGGCGGTGATCCCAGCCAGCCCACCGCCGACTACCAACACCCTCCGGCTCAGCGGCTCCGCGGACGGCTGGAAGGGCTCCCGGCGGACTGCGCCCGCCACCGCCATCGCGACCAGTTCCCGGGCCTTCTCGGTGGCGACCTTCCCGTTGCGGGCGTGGGCCCCGGCGACCTCCCCCCGCAGGTTGACCAGTTCCAGCAGGTTGGGATTGAGGCCAGCGGCGCGCATCATCTCCGCGAAGGACTCCGCCCGGCGGATGTCGGTGTAACCGGCCAGGACGACCCGGTTCAGCCGCTCCTCCCGCACAATGCGGGCGATCTCCTCCATCCCCTGGCGGGAGAGGCCATCCCCGACCACCATCGCCCGCGCGACGTTGGGCAATATGCGGGCGCGCTCTGCCACCGCCTCCAGGTCAATCACTTCGCCGATCTCCCCGCGGTGGTCGCAGAGAAAGACTCCCACGCGCGGCCACTCCCAGGTGACATCGCGCTCTGCGGGCGCGCCCTCTGGGGCGCCGGGCGCTTCCGCGCCCGGC
>DAOTWK010000417.1:0-1629 GCA_034435815.1 Anaerolineae bacterium
CCCGCCCCACCCCCGCCCGGCCGTCCCATCCTCACCATCCGCAACTTCTCCATCCAGCCTGCGCGGGTCTACGCCGGGACCGAGTTCGTCGTGACGATGGAGATCTACAACAACGGCAGTCGGGGGGCCGAGAATACCCTGGCCACCTTCCCCGGCGGGACCTTCGTGCCGGTGGGCCAGGCAGGGCACCTCATTGGCTTTATGCACATTAACGCCACTGTGGTGGTCACCCAGACCATGCGGGCACCGGCCAATATGGCCTCCGGCACTTACAACCTGCAGGTCAACCTCAGCGCCAACGACTTTGAGGGCAACCATTATGAGTACCCGCAGACCGTCTCTGTGGAGGTCGTCGGGGGCGGAGCCGGGCGACCGCAACTGGTGGTAGAATCGGCCTGGACGGAGCCGTCGGTGCTGAGGCCGGGAGACCGGTTCACCCTGACCCTGCAGATTGCCAACCGGGGCGAGCGGACGGCGACCCGTGTGGCGGTAGGGCCCGCTTCCGCCGACCTGGTGGTGCCGGCGGAGGGAAGCAGTGTGGTGGCGGCCGACCGCATCGCTCCGGGCCGCGCGGTCACAGTGACCCTCCCGCTGGTCCTGGGGACGGTCAAACAGGGCGGGCGCGTGGGGCTGGACCTGGCCCTCTCTTACGGCGACCCGGCGGGCGGCACATATAGCGACCGCCAGAGCATCGGTCTGGAGGTGAGCAGTTCCCTGGCCGACCGCCCCCAACTGCTCATCGCTGCCGTCCAGACCGACCCGCCGGTCGTGGCTTCGGGCGACCTCTTCACCCTGACGCTGGCCGTGCAGAACGTCGGCGGCGGGGATGCCTACCGCCTCTTGCTGACACTGGGCGGTGAGGGTGGCAAAGAACTGGGACCCTTCGTCCCCCGTGGGAGGGGCAACGTCCTCTTCGTCCCCCGGATTCCTGCCGGGGAGACGGTGCAGGTAACGGTGCCCCTGGTAGTGGACGGCTCGGCAGACGCCAAAGCCTACGGCGTCCCGGCCCTTCTGGCCTATGAGGATGCCCGGGGCACCAGCCGGAGCGACGTCCAGCGCATCAGCCTGGTCGTCCAGCGGCGTCCCATCTTCCGCATCGGCTTCTATCGCCCGGTGGAAGGGGCCATGGTGGGCATGCCCTTCCCGCTGCCGGTGGAGGTCATTAACCTGGGGAAGGCATCGGTCAACATCACCATTATGGAGGTGACGGGAGAGGGGCTGGAGATTCAGAACGGCTCCCTCTACGTGGGCCCGCTGGATGGGGGGACTGCGGCCTCGCTGGAGGCGACGGCGGTCGCCTCGCAGGCGGGGACGGTGGAGGTGATGGTCAACGTCCACTACCTGGACGATTTCAACCGCCCGCAGACGGTGAGCCAGACCCTGACGGTGGAAGTGGCGGGGCCTCCGGAGCCTACGCCCCAGGAGTCGGCGCCGTCCTCCGGGGAGACCAGTTTCTGGGGGAAGATTCTGCGCTTCCTGCGGGGGCTGCTGGGATTGGGGAGTTAAACGGTCGGACGCGGACGAGCGCGGATGAACACGGATTTGCTCATGGGACGCGGACAAGCGTAAGATCCGCGCCAGATCCGCGCCAGATCCGCGTTTTTCCGCGTTCATCCGCGTCCCAATTTA
>DAOTWK010000418.1:0-3034 GCA_034435815.1 Anaerolineae bacterium
GTTTTCTGGACCGAGAACTGTGGCCGATTCTGGCGTCGCTGGGGCCGTCGGCGGCACCGCCTGTGCGGCAGGCACCTTCTGAGCCATTCATATCAACCGAAAAAGAGCCTGCTCCCGCCACTGCTCAGTTCCATGTCGTGACGGTCAACGATACTCTCTGGAGCATCTGTAAGCGGTACAATATCTCTAAGGCCCAATTCTGGGAATGGAATGGTCATCTCTGGGACGAGCGGGGGCTACCGCGAGACGAGGTCTACTTGGAAGAAGGTTGGCGAGTGCGGGTGAGTTAGAAGAGCGGAGGGGCAGAGGAGCGAAGGATCGGAGGAGCGGAGGAGAAGATGCAGGACGATGAATGGCTGGGACGCGGGCTATGGTTGCCCGATTTTGAGGCAGAGGACGGGGCCCTGAACGGGAGGCCGACGGAGGTGCCGGAAGAGGGCCGGAAAAAGCGCCCCAGGAGACAACCTTTCAGCCCGTCCTCCGGAGGTTTGGCGGGACTCATTGGGGTGCTCTCTCCCCTGCAGCGCTTCGTGCTGGCTCTGTTGCTGTTTCTGAACGTTGCCCTTCTGGGTTGCATGTGTCTGGTGATGACCGGTCGGGTTGTTCCCTTTTCTCCCTAAGACTTTGAAAGGAACAATATAAGGGGGTTGGGGCCGGCGGCCTTGCCGCCGGCCCTAACCCCCTTATTTCTTTAAGTAGTGATGGTATTCCCCTCAGCCAGCTGTGCCCTTCGGTACCGGGGTCTTTTCCAGTTCGGCTGTCAAGTGGCCCACCGCCCGCGCCAGAGGAGAGTCAGGTGCACTCAAAGCCAGGGGTTTGCCCTGGGCTAACGCCCGCGCCTGGGATGGGTCAAAGGGAATGAGTCCGGAGATAGGATGTTTGAGGACCCGCTGAAGGGCTTCCACGGATGGCACCGGCTCCGGCCCCCTCTGGTTCAGAATCAGCCGGACCTTTGAAGCATAAGGCTTCAAAACCTGAAGAGTTCCTACGGTGGTCTGCAGCGCTGATGGGTCAGCGGCAGTGACCAGCAGAATTGTGTCCGCATTCCCCAGCACGGCCATAACTCCTTCTGTGAGAATCGCAGGAAGGTCTGCCACAACGTAGGGGAAATTCTCCCTTAGGGCTACCAGAACCGCCAGCACCATCTCCGGGGATAGCCCTCCCCCCACGACGGGGACGAAGGGTGAGGCGAGCAGGTGGACGCCGGAGGGATGAGTCAGGAGATAATTCCGGATGGTCGCCGAGCCGGGTCTGGAGGTCAAGAGGGCCAGGGCAGACCAGTTGGGGTCGGGGCGGAGCCCCATCTGAAGCGCATCGTGACCGGAAGACGGAGAGAGGTCCACCAGACAGACCTGGTTGGGTGATGAGCGAGCCAGTGTGCAGGCCAGATTTACAGCCAACGTGGTCACCCCCACCCCTCCGCGCAGACTCAACACAGCGATCGTCCCCCCTGCTGCGCGGCGGACAACTTTGCTGGTCAGCAGGCGATTGACCCGCTCCAGGAGTTCTGCCATAGTGACCGGCTTGGCGATGTATTCGTCGGCGCCCGCTGCCAGCGCGGTCTCCCGGTCTATGGGCTGGCCGCGCGCGGTGAGGATGATGATCGGTATCTGAGCAGTAGCCGGATTTTGTCGCAATTGGCGACAGACCTCGTAGCCGTTCAGCCCCGGCATCATCACATCTACGATGGCCAGGTCCGGCGGGTTTGCGCGGGCTTTTGCCAGACCATCCTCCCCTTCGGCACTCAGAATCACTTCATGCCCGCCCCGCTCTTCCAATAGCATCCGGATCATCTGGAGCAGATCGGCATTGTCGTCCACGACCAGAATACGGGCCATATCCGTCCTCCTTCACCCCGGCAACGCTCACTGCTATAATTATACCCTAATTTTGCGATTTCACAATAGACTTGGTGGACTGCCGAGGGATGTGTCCCACGTTTGCCGGGGTTGTCCGCCTTGTTCTCTCCCTTACAATTAAGTGTGGGTTTGCCCAGGAGGTGACGAACCGCTGGCTCCTGCCCCACGACCCGAAGGTGGCTGCGCCGTCCCTTCGGGCTATGTTCTCACCTCATCCTCCTCTCCCCCTCCCGCCGCCGGAGGTGGCGGGAGGGAGAGGGGAATTTGGGGGATTTGGAGGCGGTCGCAGGTCGCCTCCAAATCCCCCCTTCATCCCCCGGGGATGAGGGGCGTGGGGCTCATCAGCTGCCTTCGCCCCAGCTTGCGTCCGAACCCTCTCCACCACGCGAGTTGCACTTTCTCCAAAGTTGTGCTAAAATCTATCTGGTTTTCCGTTCCCTGCGGAACGTTGAAAACGGAGCCGACTTTGGAAACACTTGGGGAAACCGAAAGAAACGTTCCTGAGGGAGACGTTCCGCCGAAATCGCAGAAAAGGGGCGGGGTGAATTCCATCATCTACTGGCGGGATGAGGTCCTGCCTCGCCAACTGGCCCGTCTGGCTGTCTCCTGGTGGCAGTGGAGTGGTGATCGGCGGGCTTTCTGGCCGTTGCTGAGCCGTACCTCAGCGCACATCGCGCTGGTGATGGCCGCGTTTTTGGCTCTCCTGCTGAGCACCATTCGTATCCCCGTCTGGGCAGCCCGCTCGCTCACCTCCGCGGCTGACCTCTTCGCCTTTCAGAATAGCGTTCACAACACCCAGGCTGCGCTGGCTGAGGTTACAGCCCGCAACGGCCATGCTATCAAGCCGGACCCCTGGGCTCCTATCGCGCTGCGAGCCAACCCCCACACCGAAATCCCTAAACGTCCCCGCCTGGGCGTCATTACCTACACCGTCCAATTGGGGGATACCGTCCAGGCCATCGCAGCCCAGTTTGACCTGGAACCCACTACTATTATGTGGGCAAACCCCGCTGTGGAAGATGCTCCGGACTTGCTGCGAGTCGGGCAGGAACTGGTGATTTTGCCCGTAGATGGGGTTTACCACACCGTCAAAGAGAACGAGACGCTGGAGTCCATTGCCAAGAAGTACAAGGTGGAAGTGGAGGCGATCACTTCCTGCCCGTACAACTCCCTCC
>DAOTWK010000419.1:0-5862 GCA_034435815.1 Anaerolineae bacterium
GCTCCGGCCAGCGCCCGCCAGCGGCGCGCGCCCAGGATGACCAGAGCCGGGAAAAGGGCGGCCTGCAGTTTCACCGCCGCCAGCGCCAGCCAGACCCCGGCTCGGGCATCCCTTCCCTCCCGGAGCGCCAGGTAGAACTCCGTCAGACACCAGAGGACGAAGAGGGAAAGGCTCCCGTAGAGGAATTGCAGGAACAAGGGGAAAAAGGCGAAAAATGCACCGAACAGCATCCAGCGCTCCACCCGCTCCCATTCAGCGCTTAGGAATTGCAATCGCTGGATGACCCGGACCAGGATTCCAACTTGCAGGGCGGCCCAGCACCAGAAGGCCAGGCCCAGGGGCAATAGGGAGAAGGGGACCATCACCAGGGCGAAGTGGGGTGGGTTATTGAAGGGGAGGACGCCGTCGTAGAACATCCGCCCGGGCCCCAGGATGGCCTGCTGGACCCGGGCCTGGAGGTCCAGGTCGTAGAGTTGGGGGCCCAGCCCCTGGCGGACGATGGCCCCGCCGGTGTAAAAGGCGGTAACGTCGGCCCGCCAGAGGAGGCCATCCACTGCGGCCCTGATGATCAGGCCCAGGTATCCCAGGCCTATGGCCAGGTGGAAGGCGACAAGCCAGCGGGCTATTCTGTTGTTCATGTGTTTGCCGACCAATTGTTACGCTGGTACGCGGTTGTCCGATTTCAGAACCGCCCGGAATGTAAAGTGAAGGTGAAGTCCCAGCATCACCAGGGCCGGATAGGTGAATCCAGGAATCGGAGGCGGTTGCCTCCCCAGGGTAGTTAGCACCGCAACTCCGGTTATACTCAGAAAATATACGGCGGGGGGCATCAGAGTCCACACTATGAACAGAGAGGGGGACATCTGGCCGATGGCGACCTGGCGAAACAACGGGGGGATCAAAATCGCAGCCATATGAATGTGAGAATGCCAGATCACTGCGCAGGTTGCTGCCAGCAACGGGAGCAGGAAGGCATCTTCATCCTCTTTTCGGAGAGAGACCCACAGAGCCAGCAAGGCAACGGCCACACTTAGTCCCCCGGTGATGCCCCAGGCCCACCGGGGAGGGAGGAGGAGCGAGAGCCATTCGCCCACCATCCGGAAATTGGCCATCGCCAAAGGGTCTGTTGCGGGCAAGTCGTCCGCATAACGGGCGAGAAGACCCCACCACATGGTCATTCCCCCTAGACCGGCCAGTCCCAGAGAAACTCCTGTGATTCCCAGGGCTGTTATTGTAAAGCCGGCCAGGATGTCCCACCTTTTCCTTAGAAGTAGAGCAGGGATCAACAGAATCAACGTCTGGGGCTTTAGAAGCAGGCCTCCCAGCCAGAAGCCGCCGCACAGTCCTCTTCCCCGCCTCAGTGCGGACAGAAACTCTACCACACATACCAGCAACCAGACGTTTACCTGGCCCAGCAAGAGGGTCAGAAACACCGGCAGCGATAGCCATGCCAGTCCCGAAAGAAGGTAGCCCTTGTCCCTCCCATCAGCCAGTCGTCGCAAGTAGATGGCCAGTCCGCCAGCGTTAAGAACGGTCCACACAATGAACCCCTTGAATACCCCCAGGGGCAGAAAAGGAAGAAAAGGGAGGATAAACACCGGGAGGAAGGGGGTAGGAACTGCCTCTATCTCTCCCGTTGCGTAGGGGGCCATCAGGGACTGCTGGACCTTCCTTTGAACGGCCAGGTCATAGACCTGAGCGAAGCCGGATGTCGTGGCAATCCGGGCAGAAGCGAAAAGGGCGCGGAAGTCCACCCCGACCACGGTGAATAAGGGCAGGTGGAGGATCGTCCAGATGGTGAAGATAATGTAGAATACCCCAATGGCGAATCCGCCCAGACGGAGCCCCTCATCCGGACGAAGATCCCGAAAGGGCTTTCTTCTGTCCACATGCCCCCACTTGCGCATGGTGGAGTACCTTACTATGCCAGAACATTTAGCGACCGAAGATACGCCAGCAGTTCCTCCCGCATATCCGCTCGCCGCAGGGCGACCTGGATGGAGGCCTTCAGGTGATGCAAAGGGTCCCCGGCGGCCAGCCATATCCCTTCTATCGGCTGCGCGATGACCGTCGCCTGGGCGGCCAGCCGGTCCACCGCGTCTGCCATCCACAGTTCGCCGTCCTTGCCCGTCTGTCGGGGGTCCAGAACGTCAAATATCTCCGGCGTGAAGACGAAATGGCCCACCTGCACCCAGTTGGAGGGCGCCGTGCCCGGTTCCGGTTTCTCCACAATGCGGGCCAGGACGTTGGTGGTCCCGGGCTTGAACTCCATACAGCCGTAGAGGCGGGTCTCTTCGTCCGGGACCTGCTGGGTCGCCAGGACGGCCGCCGGATGGTACTGCTCGTAGGCCTGGAGCAGTTGCTTCGGCACCGGTATGTCGGTCAGGATGATGTCGTCGCCGAACATATAGTAGAAAGGTTCCCCGGGCGTGAGCCAGGGGCGGGCTGCCAGCGCGGGGGAGGCATTTCCGTAGGGGAGCGTCTCCGGCTGGCGGACGAACACGATGTTGGCCAGATGGGAAATCCGGCGCACCTCCTCCAGCAGTGCATGCTTGCCCGCTACCTCCAGATGGCGCTCCAAGTCCGGCGCGGGGGCAAAATGCCGCTCCACCACCTCGCTCCCGCCCCGGACGACGATGATGATGTCCGTGATCCCCGACGCCACCAGGGACTCCACGTGGTACTGAATCAGCGGGACGCCCGCGATGGGAATCATCTCCTTCGGCAGGGCCTTAGAAGCGGGCAGAAATCGCGTGCCGTAGCCGGCGATGGTGATGACACCTTTCATATGACCTCCATCACAAACTGTAGACTTCGCTTCAGGTCGTCCAGGCTCTCCATTTCCAGGGAGATCAGCGGAGACGCCGGGAGGCTCCACAAGAGTGGGAGGATAAGGGAGTAGTCCACCGCTCCGTCCGGCGCGTCCAGGGGCAGATGCTCATCTTCCACCCCCCGATAGTTGTTGATGTGACAATGGACCATGAGTTCCTTCAGCCGGGCCAGCCACTCCGTAAACGGGACGGAATCGGAATATAGGTATGCATGCCCGACATCCAGACATGCTCGGACAGCAAGGGAATCCACCTGGTCCAGGATATGCCCAATCAGGTCGGGGTTGGGCTCCCACATATTCTCCAGCGCCACGACCAATCCCAGCCGTTCGGCCTCTGCCCCCATCTGGGTCCAGAACTCCACTTGTCGCTGCGTCCACAGCCGCAGATAGCGGGCATTCCGAATCCAGGGGAGATAGTTGGCGTGGAAAACGACGTGCCGGGCACCCAACTCGGCCGCGATTCGGAGATTGAGGAGGTAGCGCTCCCGGGTGACGCGGACGATTTGCGGGTCCTCACTGGCGCTGCTCATATCGTAAAAGGCTCCGTGGAGGGCAATCTCTCCCCCCAATCCTTTCAACAAGCGCCGATGCTGCGCCACCAGCGATGACCAGTCTCCATCCAGCAGACCGGGGTTATACCCGTAGGCTTGAATCTCTATACCGACGCCATAGTCCCGGGCCAGAGCGATGTAGGGAGCGATGTCGGGACAGGGTGTAGCAATAGCCAGGCGCATGCTATCGCTGTCCTTTCCCCGCCATCTTCAAGATTACATAAAACTTGCCCCGCGCTCCTCGCGATCCTGTATGTGAAGGTCTGCCAGAATGATCAGAATCCCCAGCAGCAGTGTAGCCCCCTGAAGGGGGGAGTCCCACACCTCGGCCTGATAATGAGGACCACGAGGAGGACGCTGAATGGCCCCCACCGGTTCCCCCCATTCCTGCTCCTCCCTCTCCGCGACCTCTTCCAGCCGGGCCAGGTCTAATTCTGCCACATCCACTTCCCCAGTGTCGGCAGCTGCGCTCTGGGCCTTCCCCTCGGCCTCCGGCGCGCAGAGAAAAATTTCATAGAACCGCTCACCGAATCGGCTTCCCCTGGCAATGTACGAAGCACCTTCCCACCGGAATAGATAGCGGGGTAACCGCAGGAGGAGCATATCCACCAGTTCCCACTGCTCTACAATCACTGCCAACGGGGTCTCCTGGCCCTCCAGGATTACAGCGTATTCCCCTCCCCAGGGCCAGCGGGAAAGGTCTGGCGGCTCCACCCGGCCCACCGGTTCCCGGTCTGGACCGAAAAGGGTGATCTGCCGAGTCGGGTTGGGGAGGAAGAGACCTGTCGGCTCAGCCAGATACAGCATCTGGTCGGCCTCATCGGTGAGCCGGTAGCGGTACACCTGATGTTCGGAAAAGGACTCTTTGTATACCCGAATCATACGCCCTTTCCTTACTGACGATCGCTCCACCCCGCCTGACGAAGCAACGCCTCGGCTGCGGTGCGGTTCACTTCCCGGAACTGGGTGCCGGGTTGAGGGGGACCCACAATCCCCTTCTCTTCCAGCAGTTCAATAATGCGGGCAGAGCGAGTGTACCCGATGCGCAGCCGGCGCTGCAGAAGGGAAACCGAAGCCCGGTTCTCCGCCAGCAGTACCGCCACCGCGTCGGGGATCAGGTCGTCCTCAAAGAGGGCGGGAGGGGGAGCCAAGTCGGGCCGGAGGGGCAACTGGACCGGTCGCGCTCCCTCGGCGGGCCCCACCGGCATCGGCGCCGGCGGTGGCGGCGGCGCGGCTCCTTTCCAGTACCCGATCAGCCGTTGCAACTCGGCATCGGAGACAAAAGCGCCCTGTAGACGGATGGGTTGGGGCGAATCGGGAGGCATAAAGAGCATATCCCCCCGTCCCAACAGTCGCTCAGCCCCCGGCATATCCAGGATGACCCGCGAGTCCACCGACGACGCGACAGCAAAGGCAATGCGGGCCGGGAAATTGGCCTTGATTAAACCCGTCACCACGTCTACACTGGGGCGCTGGGTGGCAATAATCAGGTGGATACCGGTCGCCCGGGCCATCTGCGCCAGACGGCAGATGGCTTTCTCCGTCTCCTGGGGGGCCAGCATCATCAGGTCGGCCAACTCGTCCACCACCACCACGATATACGGCAGACGCTTGAGGTCCGGATGGCCGGGGACCACTCGTTCATTGTAGTCCACAATGTCCCGCGCGCCGACAGCGGCGAACTGGCGATACCGGCTGTCCATCTCCCGGAGGACCCAGCCCAGCGCGCCGACCACCCGCTCCATATCCACCACTACCGGTACCAGGAGGTGTGGGACACCGTTGTACGGCGTCAACTCCACCCGCTTTGGGTCTACCATCAATAGTTTCAGATCGTCCGGGGTGTTCTGGAGCAGCAGCGCGGTCAGAATCGCGTTGATGCAGACCGATTTGCCGGACCCGGTGGTTCCGGCAATGAGCAGGTGGGGCATAGAGCGCAGGTCGGTCACATACGGCGCCCCGGAGACGTCCTGTCCCAACGCCAGCCGGAGCGGGGAGGAGACCTGTTCCCATGCCTCGCTCTCTATGATGTCCCGCAAGGCGACCAGTGCGATCTCTTCGTTGGGCACTTCAATCCCCACCAGCCCCTTGTTGGGCACGGGGGCCTGGATGCGGATGGAGCGGGCCGAGAGGGCCAGCGCCAGGTCGTCAGCCAGGCTGGCGATTTTGGCGACCTTCACCCGCGTCTCCTTGCCCCGACTATTGGCCACGAAGAGAGGCTCCACGCCAAACTGGGTGACGACCGGCCCCCGGTTAATCTCCTTGACTTTGACCGGCGCTCCCAGACTGGCCAGGGTTTCCTCTATAATCCGCACTTGCTGCCGGATCAGTTCCTGATTGAGGTCCTGCTCGCTTCCCGGCTCCAGAATCCGGTCCACCGGGGGAAGTTGCCAGAGGGCACCGCCACCGAGGACGCGCGGCGACGGGGGCCCGACCGCGACAGGGGCTGGAGGCCCGGCAGGAGCGGGACGGGGAGCC
>DAOTWK010000420.1:0-7326 GCA_034435815.1 Anaerolineae bacterium
TGGTCCCGTCCGGCAGGGGGAGGGAGACGGAGAGAGCCGTATCCCCCGTGTTGCGGAGGGTCACCTGGTAGGCAAGGATGTCTCCCTCGTGGGCCATTGCCGGGCCGGAAGCCGTCACCTGGATGGCGGGGCGGAGAACCTGGACGGCTGCGTCGTCGGAGGCGAAGACGGTGGGCCATCCGACAACCTTGCTCCCATTTGCCAGGGCCGGGGTGCCGAAAACGGTTCCAACATTGGTCACCGAGTTGTTCACCGTGGTGGAGAGAGAACAGGCTGCTGTCTCGCCCGGCGCCAGCAAGCCCGGCAGGGTGCAGATGGGGCCGTAAAGGTTATCTGTGATAGAGACGTTGCTCAGATATGTGTTGCCCGTGTTGGTAACTTGGTACGTGTAGACAACCGGGTCGCCTTCGTGGATCAGACAGGGGGAACCATCCGGTGCGCCGCAGGCCAGAACCTGGATGGAGAGGGAAGGAGCAGGCCGGAAGTTCCCCAGGTACTCTTCGTGGACGGCACCGCTGCTCAGCGTGAGCGACCGGGAGATACCGGTTGTCGCATACCAGCCATCGGGAAGGGTTTCCTGAACGTAATAGGTGCCGGGGATCAGGTCGGGCGGGGTGCGGGCGGGGTCGTTGCTGAAATAGACCCAGCCCTCATCATCGGTGGCCTTGTTCCATCCGGCAGCCTGAGAACCATCCAGTCGGTAAAGGCCGACTGTCCAGCCGCTCAAACCACTCTCGCCAGGGGTAAAGTTGCCGCTGAGGTCTGTGTCGTGGAACACGCGGACTTTCAGGACCGGCAACTTGATTTGCCCGAAGAGGACGTGGACGATGTCGCCCGGAGAGACCTGGACCGTCTGGGTGAGAGGGGTGGTTCCCAGCCAGTCGCTCTTCTGGGTCAGGACAACGGTGTAAGTGCCAGGCGTCGGAGACCAGGTGGCGTTGCCGGCTGCGTCGGTGGTCTTGCTGCCTCTACCCAGGAGAGTGACGGTCCATCCGCTCTGGCCCCGTTCCTCGTCCTGCTGGACGCCGTCCATATTCAGGTCGTTAAAGACGGTAGCCACGAGAGAGCCGCCGGGGACCCAGGCAGCGTTGGCCGTGCCGATCACATTTCCCTCGGTGAACTGTCCCAGGACCAGTTTTTGTTTGTTGGGGTCTACGCCAACGAAAATTACTCCCACAGGGAGAGGCATCCGGGCGGTTGCGGTAATGGAGGAGGTCCCCGCGACGGACGAACGCAGGGTGAAGGTGGCCTGACCGTTTGCGTCCGTGGTGACCACCGACGGCGTCACGGTCCCCAGGCTGGTGGTGATAGAGACCGCCCGCCCGGCCACAGGCTGATCGCCGATGGTGACCTGGACCGTAAAAGTTGCTTCGTCGCCGATGGCCAGGGCCGCGCTGGCCGGAATGATGGCCACATTGGGGGTATCAGCGTCACAGACGTTCGCCAGATCCAGGACGGTGGCAATGATTTCCTGGGTCCGGGTGTAGACGGCGGTCGGGGTGGGGGACTCACGGAGCAGGACGAAGCCGTCGGAAAAATACCAGACTGCCGCCTGTCGGGCAGCCATTTCCTGTTTGACATCGGGCAGACGGCCCGGTGCGGTGTCGTTCTGATAGTCGCTGGCGTTGGTGCGGGGAGGGTAGTGCAGAAGCAGCCAGCGAATCCGGCAGTCCATCATCTCACTGGAAGCGACGACCTTGGTCCCGTTGCTGATGGAATGCTGGATGTCGGTGCAGAACGTGTTGACCTGGGAGCCGCCGGTGATTTGGAGATAAATCGTGCCTGCCCAGACGGTTCTGGCCGTTCCGGCCAGGATTCCTTTGACCTGCAGGCCGGGGTTGGCGCTGGTCACAATCACAGTTCCGGTTTCTCCGTCGGCCCAGGCAATGGTAGTAACCAGGACAAACGTCAGGACCAGGATTCCCAGATTGATCCATAAACGGCGGATGGACTTCCGTTCCATCTCTCTCCTTCCCGCAATCCAGGCGAACTCTATGGTCATTTTTCTTACTTGATATTCTAACAGCCCAAAGTTGGAATCCGGTTGGAAATTTTTCGGGAAGACATAGGAAAAAGGTACTATGCAAGGGCACGTGGTGCCTGAAAGGCCAAGCCGAAGGCCACGGTTTGAGGGGTCTCGCAAGGGACTTGCCTGGGGGACAATCTTAACGAGGGCCGATAGGGGGCTTCTTGCTTACCCAGCGCCGGGGGATGCCAAAATCTCAGGGCTTACGCAGTTTCGCCCTATTAGGATGAGCTTTTCAGCCTGTCTGGGCGGCCTGAAACGGCCGTCTTGCAGGGCAAGGGCTTAAGTCCTGATCTGATGGTCCTGCAAAAATGGCAGACGAAGTTGGGCAGATGAAGCAGTTAACGCCCTCTCAGAAGCAAAAGCGGGGTTGGGGAGTTACAGATTCAGCGTCCAGGCTGTACCGGGTTGAGCGGGAATGCAGGCGTTGGCCAGCGGGCAGGAGGCACAATCCTCTGTGCAGGTAGCGACCGGTTTCACATATCCGGCGCGGGACAGGTCTTCCAGCATCATCTCCACCAGTTCGGGGGTTGTATCCAGCGCGCGGGCTAAGTCGGACACCCGATGAGTACCCCCTGCTTTGAGGATTTCCAGCAGTTGATCCAGCATATAGCATCCCTTGCCGATGTTGAGTTCTACAAAATTGTACCACTTGAGACGGCGTCTCTTTGGAGCGGCGAGTCGCTCTCTCTTCACCCCTCCCGGTTTGGGAAAAGAAAGGGTGGGGTAGGGGGTGGCCAAAGGCTGCCCTCCACCAGTCCCATTTACCCCCTGCGCCGCATAGCAGCAACGCGGATTTCATCCTCCCGCCAGCGCGACTACCTGGAACGTTGCCATCCCGGCCAGAAGGGAGATGACCAGTAGCAACCCGATGCTGAACACGGTCCAGCGCCAGGAACTGGTCTCCTGGCGGATGGCGGCAACCGTTGCTACGCAGGGGATAAATAGGATCTGTACTACCAGGAATGCCAGCGCAGCGGCGGAGGAGTAGGTTGCTGCCAGTAAATTTGCCAGTCCCTCCTCGCTCGTGCGGAAGAGCACGCCCAGGGTAGCGATAGAATTCTCTTTGGCGATAAAACTGCTCAACAGCGCCACCGTCAGCCGCCAGTCCAGCCCCATCAGACGGCCTGCAGGCTCCAGGAATTTCCCCAATTGGGCCAGGTAACTTCTTTCGGTGTCTCCCCCGGGCAGGCTGGAGAGTGCCCAGATAACCACAGAAACGACGAGAATCACCGTCCCGGCCCTACGGACGAAGGCCCAACTCCGCCCCCAGACAGAAAGGCCGATAGTACGCCAGTTTGGGAGATGATAAAGGGGCAATTCCATTATGAACGCAGACCGGCGACCCTGGAAGAGGAGCCGGTTGAGCACTATCCCGGCCAGCGCCAGTGTGCCCAGGGAGAGGAGTACCAGTCCCCAGGAGACCAGCGGGGCCGCCGGACCGAAGAAGGCGGGGGCGAGGAAGGCGATAACCGCCATTCGCGCCGTGCAGGGGACGATGGGGGCCAGCAGGATGGTCAGCAGGCGGGCCCGACTGGATTCAATCACCCGTGTTCCCAGAATGGCGGGGACGTTACACCCGAAGCCCAGAAAGAGGGGGAGAAACGATTTGCCGTGCAGGCCGATGAGGTGCATAAACCTGTCCATTACATAGGCCGCGCGGGCCATATAGCCCACGTCTTCCAGAAATGCCATCGCGGCGAAGAAAATGACCAGGATGGGGAGGAAAGTCAGCACGGTTCCGACTCCCCCAATGATGCCGTCGGCCAGAAGGCCTGAAAGCCAGGTTGGCGCGCCTGAGAGCAGGCTGCGCGCGCCATCTGCCAGCGTGCCCACCAGGTAGGTTTCCAGCAAGCTCTGGAGGGGCGCGCCGACCGTATATGTGAGCCAGAATACAACCCCCAGGATGCCCGTCAGAATAACCAATCCCCAGAGCGGATGGGTGGCCCAGCGATCCAATCGCTCAGTCAGTCCAATCTGCCCGATGCGCGGGCGGGTGACGGCAGCGCGCACCATTCGCCCGATCCATTCGTACCGCCCACTGGCGACGGCTACCTGAGCGTCATCGTGGGCGCGCAAGACGGCATAGATTTCCTCCCAACGATCTGGAGGCAGTGCGGCGCGCATCATCTGGGTGACTTCTGGGTCGCCTTCCAACAATTTCAGTGCTACCCAGTCCCGGGGATATGGCTCCGGGACATATCCGGCAATCTGTTCGCTGATCACTTTCAGTACTTCTTGATGGTCCGGCCGAATCTGGGGAAGACGCGGGGCGTAGGGGAGGTCGCCGCGCGCTGTGCGCTCCACCGTCTCCAGCAATTTCTGCATCCCGACCCCGCGCACGGCAGACATCGGCACTACCGGCACCCCCAGCGCGGCCTGTAGGACCTCCGGCTCTACCTGGATGCCCTCCTGCCGGGCGACGTCCATCATATTCAGCGCGACGATGACAGGTGCAGGAAGGGGGAGCAATTCTGCCACCAGATAGAGGCTCCGTTCCAGCGTCGCCGCATCCACCACCGCCACGACGACGTCGGGGCGCTCCCGGAGGATAAACTCCCGGGCGATGAGTTCCTCCGGCGAATTGGCCGTCAGACTGTAAGTGCCGGGCAGGTCCACTATCCGGTAGGAGGCGCCGTTGAAGGTAAAGTGTCCCTCTTTTCGTTCCACCGTCTTGCCAGGCCAGTTCCCCACGTGCTGATGAAGCCCGGTGAGCAGGTTAAACAGGGTGGACTTGCCTACGTTGGGCTGGCCGGCCAGCGCGACGAGGATGGGGCGCTCCTGGACAAGAGGTATGGTGGTGGTCTCCCGGACAATGGTGGGCACACTCATACTTCCCTCCGGACGAGAATTTTTTCCGCCTCTCCCCGGCCGAGGGCCACGCGGGTATCTCGCACGCGAACGATGAGGGGCCCATGGCCATAGTTCTGGATCACGGTCACTCTGATGCCAGGGGTGAAGCCGAGGGTGAGGATCCGGCTGCGCAGATTGTGCCCTCCATAAATCTCGGTGATGCTCCCAGATTCCCCGGTGGTCAGTGCACTCAGTGGGACGATGGAGTCCTGGAAATGGGTGACGGGTTCATCGGCCCTATCCTCCTCCGGCGCGGCAACGGGCGCAATAGCCGGTGAGGGCGAACTGAACTGCGCAGATTTCCAGTCCCTCCTGTTCGGCCAGTTCCTGAACCGCCAGGGCCACCTTCGGGGCATCAAACTCCACCACCTGCCCGCAGTTGAGGCAGGTAAAGTGGTAGTGCGGTCTCTCTGGAACGGTCTCAAAATGTCCATGCTCCTCCCCCAGCGAGTATTCGGCAACCAGTCCCATCTGCTTCAGGACGGCAACGGTGCGGTATACCGTTGCCAGACTGATACGCGGGGCCCGCTGACGGGCCTTCTGATACAGGCTCTCTGCGTCCAGGTGTTCCCGACTTTCTTCCAGCACCTCCAGGACCACCCGCCGTTGACGGGTGATGCGGTGACCGCTGGCCTGGAGGGCGGCGATGAGAGGACTGGATTCCATCTTCACGTTCTCACAGTGTGATGCCTTGTTGTTGAAAATGATTCTCATTTACAATTATAGCCAACATATCTGGAATGTCAAATGGGCAGGATGCGGTTTTTACGGCGATGGCCGAAGACCGCCGCCGCAAATACCGCTTTCCACCTCATTGCGGGGTGGGGGCATGTTGACAAATTGTGCCGGTTATGGTATAAGAAATGCGAATTTAGCAAAAGGCGACGATGGAGACGAGTAGGCGCGGGGTACCGCTCCAGAGAGTCCGGAAGAGGTGAGAGCCGGGCGCGGGAGCCGGGCCGAAAATCCCTCCGGAGCCGCCGACCGAACGGTGGGGTGCAGGTTTCGGCTTGTGCCACGCCCAGTAGACTCGGCCGGAGTCGTCCTCCGTTATCAGGACGCGGCGATCGTGGGTCGCCGGCAGAGGGGCCCCTTTTGTTGGCGCGGGGCAAGAAGGGTGGTACCGCGGGAAGAAAAACTCCCGTCCCTTCGGGGACGGGAGTTTTTGTTTCAGGCCACCTCTACGACCCAGCCCCATAGGTCAGGCCGTTCCTGCAGTTGAATCTCGTCCAGTGCCTGGCGGAGCATCTTTGCCCGGGGGCCAGGTTTGCCGTCGCCGATGGGGTGGTCTGTTCCCTGATAGTGGATGACGGTGACCGGAGAGAGGACGGCGGCGGTGCCCACGTAGAAGGCTTCTACGGCGTCGCTGATAACCTCATCTACGGAGAGTTTCCGTTCCACGGCGACCCAGCCGAAAACTTCGCGGGCGATGGTGAGGATGGAATCCCGGGTGATGCCGGGCAGGATAGAACCCAGCGCTGGGGTGACCAGGGTGCCGTCCTTTAAGATGGCGAAGAAGTTGGCGCCGGTGAGTTCTTCAATATACCGGTCCTCCCGGGCGTCCAGATAGAGGACGTCCACGTAGCCCAGTTCTCTGGCGATTTTCTGGGGGCGGAGACAGGCGGCGTAGTTGCCTGCTGCTTTTGCTGCTCCGGTACCATAGGGGGCGGAGCGATGTACGCCGGAGAGGACAATGAGTCGGTCTCCGCCCATGTAGGGGCCTGCCGGGCAGCCGAAAACGTAGAAGAGGTACTCCTGGGAGGGCCGGACACCCAGAACTGGTTCTGTCCCGATCAGCACCGGGCGGAGATAGAAACTGCCCTTTTCCGGCGCGGGAATCCAGCGGACGTTGGCCCGAACCACAGCTGTCACGGCTTCTATGAACAGATTTACTGGGGGCGGCTCCATTGCCAGGCGGGCGGCTGAGGCCCGCAGGCGGCGGGCGTTATCCAGCGGGCGGAAGAGGACAATTTTCCCGGCCCGGGTCCGGCGGGCTTTCAATCCTTCAAAGATGCCCTGACCGTAGTAGAGCACATTCGCGCCCGGAGAGAGTTCCAGGGTCGCCCCTCGGTGTTCATACAGGCGGCCCGGCTCCCAGCCGGTTTCCGTCGTCCAGCGGGTCAGCCAGAACGCGTCTATCTCCGTGTAGGCAAAGCGCAGGTTCTCATCCCACCCCGTCTCCTGGGGCGGGAGAGGCAACGAAGGATCAAAAGGTCGCAACATATCTGACCTCCTGGAGGATTTTGGGGCCGGCAACTGGATTATAGACCAGAATTCCTGGCACGCAAAGCGGAATATGAAGCACGGAATACGGAGTCAGTGAAACGTGAAACGTGAAACGCGAAACGCGAAACGTGAAACGCGAAACGTGAAACGCGAAACGTGAAACGTGAAACGTGAAACGTGAAACGCGGGATGAAACGCCACTCCCTGCTCCTGCTTATTGG
>DAOTWK010000421.1:0-4358 GCA_034435815.1 Anaerolineae bacterium
CGGGCAACAAAATGGAACGAGCCTTCCACCTGGTCTAGTAGGATGGCCTTGGTCAGGACGGTGCCGCAATCCAGAGCCAGTATGGAACCGATTCGCTGTTCACGAGCCATGGTATTTGGGGGTTAGCCGATAGTTGGTAGTCGGTAGCCTTTAGTGGTCGGTGGTCAATTGCTGAACGGTATTTGCGTCCAGACGTTCCACAACACCAATGAGCAGACGGAGGGCCCGGTCATAATCGTCCCGGTGGATGATGGCGGAGTGGCTATGGATGTGGCGGGCCGGGACGCCCAGGACAACGGTGGGAACGCCGGTACCGTGGAGATGAATCATCGCGCCATCCGTCGCGCCACCGGTGAGGGCGGAGAACTGGAGAGGAATTTCCAGCGATTTCGCCGTTTCTATCACCAGGTCTCGCAGACGGAGATTGGGGATCATGCGCGCGTCCACCAGCACCAGAGTGGGGCCACCGCCCAGTTTCACCGCCGACTCCTCAGGTTTGATGCCGGGCACATCCCCGCAGATGTCGGATTCCAAGATGATGGCCACGTCGGGATTGACAACCTCCGCGCTGGTCTTGGCCCCGCGCGTCCCCACCTCCTCCATCACCGTGGCGACGCCATAGAGGATATTGGGGTGCGGGGCCCGGGCGAAGTGGCGCAGGGCGTCCACCATCAGCGCCACGCCGACCCGGTCGTCAAACGCCTTGCCCAGGTACGCTTTCCCGCCGGCCATCACCTGGAACGGCGCCGCCGGAACGACCGGGTCACCCAGCCGCACCCCTGCAGCCTCGGCCTCTGCCCGGGAGGTGGCACCGATGTCAATGTACATGTCCTTCTTTTCCACCACCTTGTTTCGCTCCTCCTGAGGGAGCAGGTGGGGCGGTTTGGCGCCGATGACGCCGGGGATATCCCCCTGATGGGTTTTGACGATGACCCGCTGGCCCAGAAGCACCTGGTCCCACCAACCGCCCAGAGGGACGAATTTCAGAAACCCCTCATTGGTGATGTGGTGGACCATAAAGCCAATTTCGTCCATATGGCCCGCCAGCATCACCCGGGGACCACTTTCTCCCTGACGGCAGATGAGGCTACCGATGCGGTCCTGCTCTATAGAGCCCAGCGGTTCCAGATAACTGCGCACCAGGGCCCGTACCTCGTGTTCATATCCGGGGACGCCGTGGGCTTCAGTGAGTGTGCACAGGAGTTCCAGTGTGGGGTCCATTGGGCCTCCATATGTAGCGCAAGTGGCGCGAGATTATTGCAGCAATTGGAAAATGATTCTACCCCCTCATCCTCCCTTACCCCCTGCTCCTCCCAAAGCGGGGGGAACACGGGGAACAGAAGGGGGTGGGGTGAGAGCAAAAGCGCCGAATGGTCGGTATAATTTGTCAAGTTGCTAAAATCTTGCATTACAATAATACACGATTTTGCAAATTTGTCCAGCGCGGGTAACAGGAATAGGAGTTTGGAGACAGGCCGCTTCGCCGTCCACTCCAAACTCCCATGAGGGCTTACGCAGTTCAATTGTAGGACAGGCTTTTCAGCCCATCTGGACGGCCTGGAAAGGCCATCCTACGGGGTAAATGCATAACTCCTGTCCGATAACGAATCCAACAGGACCAGGAATTCCGTCAGGATAATGGCCGTCGCGCCCCAGATTTTGTGGCTGCCGACCGCGTAGTACGGAATCACCACCTCCAGTCCGTCCCCCTCCATTCGGTCTTCCCTGCGGATGGTGGAGTCCCGAAATGTCGCCAGGGGGACTTCCAGCAGTTCCGCTACCTCCAGGGGGTCGGGCTGAAAGGCCGGGCGGCGCGGGGCCAGGGCGACAAACGGATGAACCAGATTGTGGCTGGCCGGAACGTAGAGGGGGGTCAGCGGGCCCAGAATCTCTATCTCTCCGGTGGGAATTCCCAGTTCCTCGCGCGTCTCCCGGAGCGCCGTCTCCGCCAGAGATGCGTCCCCTTCCTCCCATCCGCCGCCCGGGAAGGCAACCTGACCGGCATGATGGTCCAGATTAGCCGTGCGGACAGTAAATACCAGATGTAACCTGCCCCCGATCGGGTACAGCAGGAGCAATACCCCAGCCTGGCGGGGCATAGAGCCATCCGGAGGGCGGAAGGGACGAGGGCGCGGCGCCATAGTGATTTGGGCGGCCAGCCCCGGCAGGGGACGCCGCATAGCGGCGCGGACTTCCGCCTCACTCCATTCTCTGGCTCTATCGTGCCAGACACTTCTGGAAGTGCCTGGCGCGTCGTCAATCACGCAGCACATAGCGGGCGATGACCAGGCGCTGGATTTCGTTCGTCCCCTCACCGATGGCACACAGGCGCTGGTCCCGGTACATTCGCTCCACCGCGTACTCCCGGATGTAGCCGTAGCCGCCGTGAATCTGGATGGCCTTCCGGCAGACCCGCTCCGACATCTCGGTGGTGAAGAGTTTGGCCATGGCGGCCTCTTTGGTAAAGCGCACCCCTTTCGTGCGCATCAGTGCGGCCCGGTAGACCATCAGGCGGGCTGCCTCAATCTCCGTCGCCATTTCAGCAATCATCCATTGGATGGCCTGGAAGTTGGCGATGGGCTGGCCGAATTGGACCCGTTGTTTGGCATACGCCACGGAGCGCTCAAAGGCCCCCTGGGCCAGTCCCAGAGCCATCGCGGAAATGGCCACCCGGCCAGCGTCCAGGGTGGTCAGGAACTGCTTGAACCCCTCATTTTCTTTCCCCAGCAAGTTCTCCGCCGGGATGCGGCAGTCCTCAAAGAACAATTCGGAGGTGACGGAGCCCTTAAGCCCCATCTTCTTCTCGTCCCGTCCCGGGCGGAATCCCGGCGTCCCCTTCTCCACAATAAAGGCAGAGATGCCCCGAGTGCCCGCCTCGGGGTCCGTCTTGGCAGTGAACACCACCACATCGGCAACGGAGCCGTTGGTGATAAAGCATTTCTGCCCATTGATGACCCACTGGTGGCCCTCACGGACGGCGCGGGTGCGGATGGCACTCGCGTCGGAGCCGGCCTGCGGCTCCGTCAGGCCGAAAGCGCCGATTTTCTCCCCGCGCGCCAGGGGCACCAGGTACTTCTGCTTCTGCTCCTCGGTGCCAAAAAGGTAAATAGGCTCGCAGCAGAGGGACGTGTGGGCATCCAGGATAATCGCCATAGTGCCAGAGACACGAGCGACTTCTTCCAGGGCCAGGACCAGGGCGATGTAGTCGCCGCCAGAGCCACCATACTCCTCCGGGAACGGTAATCCCAGGATGCCCAGTTCCCCCATCCGGCGGAAGAGGTCCTCGGGGAATCGATCCGCCTCATCTATCTCTTCGGCGCGGGGGGCGATCTCTTTTTCGGCGAACTCCCGCACCATGCGTTGAATCATGCGGTGTTCTTCGGAGAGTTCAAATTCCATATTGCTCCTTCGCCAGGTATGAGGTTGGTTGTTACCTTCTCATTCCCTTTGCGGAGGGAAAGAAAGAGGGGGTTGGGGGGTGACGGCTTTGCCGCTACCCTCAAACCCCACCTCTTCTCCTACCGGTCTGGCGTGGAGAGCGGAAGCCGGACGTAGAAGCGGCTGCCCTTGCCAGGCGTGCTCTCCGCCCACACCCGCCCACCGTGCCGTTCCACCATCTCTTTGACAATGGAAAGCCCCAACCCCAACCCCCCATAGCGGCGGGTCATCGGGTCTTCCGCCTGATAGAACCGTTCAAATATCCGTGGGAGCGCTTCTGGCGGGATGCCCACCCCCGTGTCGGCGACAACGATTTCAGCCATCTCGGGCCGGTAAGCAGCACGCACCTCTACTCGTCCTCCCTGAGGAGTAAACTTCACCGCGTTGGAGAGCAGGTTGTCCAGCACCAGACGAATCTTCTCCCGGTCTGCCCGGACAATGAGCGGCGTCTCTGGAAGGGTGCACTCTATGGTCAGCGCGCTGGCCTCTGCCAGGGAGCGATAGGTCTCACAGGCCAGAGCAATCTCCTCCCGCAGATCGAACACCTCCCGGCAGAGCACCATCTCCCCGGTCTCCAGGTAGCGCAAGTTCAGCATCGTCTCAATAATGTTTTTCAGGCGGGTCGCCGCGCGCAGAACGACTTCCAGTTCCCGCCCCCCGGTGCCCTGTTGCTGAAGCAGGAAGGCGTAACCCAGGACCAGGCTGAGCGGCGTCCGAAGTTCGTGGGACGCGATGGCGATGAAATCCGACTTCATCCGGTCCAGTTCTCCCAACTTCCGGTAGGCGGCCCGCAGCGCCTCCACCAGGCGGGCATTCTCAATGGCGACGGTCGCCTGAGCCGCCAGCGCGGTCAGAATCTCCATGTCCTCCTGGGTGAAACCGCCCGGGTCCCGTTTGTTGACGGCCTCCAGCACCCCGAT
>DAOTWK010000422.1:0-6100 GCA_034435815.1 Anaerolineae bacterium
AGTCGGGGTGAGCAGCGAGTACCGATGGACATCCTGGAGCGACGGCGGGCGGAGTACGAACTTCACCGGAACCAGCCTCCGCCGCCCGAACTAATCTGGTACAATCCGGAGACCGGGTACTGGCGTCCGGCGGGGGAGGCGGAAAAAGTGACCCCGGCGGGCTTGGTTACCCATTTCCAGGGCATACCGGCCAGTCCTGGGGAGGGGCCGGTGGAGGGGATTGCGCTGGTTACCAACGACCCGCTGGAGGCGGGGCGCCGGCTGCTCCGGATGGAGGGGCCGGTCATTTTGGTCACCCGGCTGACGGACCCGGCGTGGTCGGGGCTTTTCCGGCGGCTGAGCGGGGTGGTGACGGAACTGGGTGGGGTGATCTCCCATGCGGCGATTGTAGCGCGGGAGAACGGCCTTCCGGCGGTGGTGGGAGTTGCCGGGGTGACCCGCCACATTCGGGACGGTCAGCGGTTGCGGCTGGATGGCCGCTCGGGCATCGTGGAGGTGCTGGGATGACGGAGTTGCTTGTTTCCCCGTGGGAGATGGGAACGGAACGGCCACTGCCGTCTGTGGAGACGGTGGGCGGAAAGGGGTATGGCCTTTACTGGTTGGCCGCCCACGGCTTTCCCACCCCGCCCACTTGGGTGCTGACCGCCGCCGCGTTTGACCTGACGGTTCAGCGAATGGAACTGGCGGAAGAGATTGCCCAATTGGGGCGTACTCTGGCGGCCGTCGGGGATGATTGGGCCCAATTACAAAAGATGCTGGACGACGTGGAACCGCGTCGTCAGGACATAGCGGGTCGGGTTGCACAGGCCATGCTCCTGGACCCCATCGGGCGGGTGCTGGAAAAACTGGTCCTGATGCCCGAGCAGTGGGCCGTCCGTTCCTCCGCGACGGTGGAGGACTGCCCCGGACAGAGTTTCGCTGGTCAGTTCCTCTCCCTTCTCTCGGTACCTCCAGGGCGCCCGCTCTGGGACGCCATCCGGCAAGTCTGGGCCTCGGTGTTTCGCCGGGAGGTGCTGGCGTACTGTGCCCAGCGAGGCGTTCCATTGCCCTGTATGGCGGTCGTTCTGCAACCGATGGAACCGGTCACCGCCCGGGACCGTTCCGGTGTCGCGTTCAGCCACTCCCCGGTACTTTCTATGCCCGGGGTACTCATTCAGGTCGCCTGCGGCGCCGGAGAGACCGTTGTCAGGGGATACGGCGGAGACCTGTACAGCGTGGAGGGGGAGATGGTGCGCATCCAGCGCATGCTCCCTCCGGAGATTCGGATCACCGGGCCGAAGGGGTATCTGGAATCGGCGCCGCCGCCGAACGCCCCGCCCCTGACCGAGGAGGAAGCCCGTCGCCTGGCCGCGCTGGTGGCCCAGGTCGCCGAGGACTGGGAAGGCCCGGTCAATGTGGAATTCATCTGGCGGGCCGAACAGGACCCCCAGTTCGTGCAGGTGCGCGCGGCGATGACATAGCACCCCTGGAGGGAATGATGGGCAATGGGTACCGCTGGGCCCAAGTCCTCCTCTTCGTTCTCTACGTCGTTCTCGGTACCCTCTATGCTATCTACACTCCTCCCTGGCAGGCCCCGGACGAACCGGCCCACTACAACTACATCCGGGTCCTGGCCGAGGAGTGGAGATTGCCGGCTATAGAGGAGGGGGATTATGACCAGGAGTATCTCGCTCGTCTGACTTCTCAGAAGTTCCCTCCGGAACTCTCCATCGCTCCTCTACGATACGAGGACCATCAGCCGCCCCTTTATTATCTCCTGGCCGTTCCGTTCTACCTCTTCTTCGGCGGCAATCTGATTTCCCTCCGCTTGCTCTCGGTGGCACTGGGTCTTCTGTTGTTGACGGTCGTCCATCGCCTGGTGCGCGATCTGTTCCCCGACCATCCCTTTCGGGCGCTGACGGTGGTGGCCCTCATCGCGTTCTTGCCCCAGCATGTCGCTATGACTGCCGCCGTCAACAATGATACCCTGGCGGAACTGGTCCTGGCGACAGCCCTCTGGCTGGCTATCTGCCCCAACCCCAGGCCATGGCCGCTGGGGGCCGTGGTGGGGCTGGCCCTGCTGACCAAGACCACCGCCTACGTTGCGCTGCCGGTGGCCCTCCTGGCCCTCTGGTGGAGGGGACGAAACGGGACGCGGATCAGCGCGGACGAACGCAGATTTCCATCTTTTATGAAATCTGCATATCTCTGCGTTCATCTGCGTCCTGCATTCCACGTCGTCGCCCAGACCGGGCGGTTGCTCCTGGCGGCACTCCTGCTGGCGGGGCCCTGGCTGGTCCGCAACATAACTATCTACGGCTGGGCCGACCCGCTGGGCCTGGCCCGGCACAACGCCGTTGTCGTGGGGCAACCCCGGACGGCCGAGTGGCTGGCCCAGTACGGCTATGGTGGCCTGGCCGCGCAGTTTCTCCGCACCACCTTCCAGAGTTTCTGGGGCCAGTTCGGGTGGATGGGCGTCCCGATGCATCCGCCTGTTTATCTGGCCCTGGCCATTCTCTCCCTATTGCTGGGGGTGGGTTTTCTGGCCTGGTGGTTGGACCGCCGTCGCCTCCGCCTGACGCCCCTGCAGCGGAGAGGGGCCGTCCTCCTAACCCTCTCTGCCTCCCTGACCGTCCTCTCCTACCTCTGGTACAACCTGACTTTTGTCCAGCACCAGGGCCGCTACCTCTTTCCGGCGCTGGTCCCGCTGGCGCTGGCGGGCGCACTGGGGCTGGAATGGTGGACGAACCGAAGGGCCGGCGTTCTGTTGATGGGACTGGGGCTGGCGGGCATCCCGCTGGCGATCGCATGGGCGCTGCGCCGGACGGCCCTGCCGCTCTGGGGGGTGATGGGGATTCTGCTCCCGGCGCTCTGGATCCCGGCCCTGTTTGCCCTCCGACTCCGTCGTCCCCTGGTGCTGGCGGCCTGGGCGCTGGGGATGGTCGGGCTGAACCTCTACGCGATTTTCTGGGGGATTGTCCCCCATTTGTAAACTCCACACACCGACACAGGCGCTGGAGAGAACATGTCTGAAGACTTGCTGACTGTTCCCTGCTGGGGTGAATCCGAACGGGTGGTGACCGAAGACTGGACCGCCCCGTCTATGGGGAGCGGTACGGTGCCGGTGTTGGCGACACCGGCGCTGGTCGCTCTGATGGAACAGGCCGCTGTCCGCGCGCTGGAGGGCCGCCTACCCGCTGGCCAGACCTCCGTCGGGGTCCGCATAGACGTCCGTCATCTGGCCGCCACCCCGGTCGGGGTGCGCGTGCGCGCCCGCGCTACGCTGGTCGCCGCCGAGGGCCGCCGTCTGACCTTCCAGATAGAAGCGTGGGACGAGACGGAGAAGGTCGGAGAGGCCGTCCATGAGCGGGTGCTGGTGGATATGGGGCGCTTTATGGAGCGGGTACAGAGTAAACTCGGGTCGCAAAAGTGACTGCGACTGAAGTCAATAGCTATGCCTTTTCTCCCTCTGGAAAAACAGGAAGCCTATCGTCGCCGATATGCGGGGGAGCATCCTGGCTGGCGGCCGGCCTCGCACGTGTATCGGGATCGGGTGGCGGCCCATCTCGGCCCGTCGGTTTGGGCGCTGGACCTGGGCTGTGGGCGGGGTGGGGTGGTGGAGGAACTATACGAGCGGGCTGGTCAGGTTATCGGGGTGGATGCGGACTGGCTCTCGCTGGCCGAACATCGCCTGAAGTCTCTGCCCCGCGCCGCGGCCTGGGCGGAGGCGCTTCCTTTCCCCGCTGGCTCTTTTGATCTGATTTGCTGCTCGTGGGTGCTGGAGCACCTGCCCGACCCGGAGCGGGCGCTCCGGGAGGTGGCCCGGGTGCTGGCTCCTGGGGGCCGCTTTATCTTTCTCACCCCCAATGCCCGTCATCCCCTGCTGACTCTGAACCGCTGGCTGCGCTGGACGCGCGGCCGGGCCGTGCGGTGGCTCTACGGGCGAGCGGAGGCGGATACCTTCCCGGCCCTCTACCGGGCCAACACCATTTCCAGTCTGACGGCTATCCTCCAGGCCGCTGGCCTGGAACCGGTGGCCCTCATCCCTGTTGGTGACCCGACCTATCTGGCCTTTAACGAGGTCTTATACCGCCTTTCCGTCCGGATAGAACGGTGGATTCCTCCGTCCGCGTGGGTCCATCTGGTCGGGGAGGCGTTGAAAATGTAGCGCGGGCTGAAACGGGGTGCGGGCTGTTAGCCCAATGGTGCTCACATCTCGGCATCTTCCGAGGCTTGCGGCTGCCATTTGCGCCGTCCCGTAAGAAAGCGTCAACGAAGGTTGACGCCCGGCGCGAGGGCGCCCAAGAAGGCTGATTCCCAATCAGCGCAGTAGGCCCGGCGACATGTACTGCCCTGAACAGGCCATGCTGACCGATAATTCATCCCCTTCTGTCCGCCCTGCCCTGTTGCAGGAGCCCGTTGGCGACCCCGCTGCCGGACGGGTGCGCTGCCGGACCTGTGAGCGGCGCTGTGTGCTCCGGCCCGGCGAGGCCGGCTGGTGTGGCACCCGTCAGAACCAGGACGGCACTCTGGTTACCCTCATCTACGGCGTCGTTTCCTCCCTTTCGGCCAACCCCATAGAAAAGAAGCCCCTCTACCATTTCTACCCTGGCACGGTGGCGCTGACCTCTGGATCCTGGTCCTGCAATTTCGCCTGTCCCTGGTGCCAGAACTGGGAAATCTCCAAACGTCCCCCGGACGGAGGGGAGTTCTACTCGCCGGAGGCCTTCGTGGCGGAGGCGGTCCGGTACGGTTGCCAGGGGACCTCTATCAGTTTCAACGAACCGACTCTCAGTCTGGAGTGGGCGCTGGAGGTGTTCCGGCTGGCGCGTCAGGGCGGGCTGTACAATACCTTCGTTACCAATGGGTATATGACCGACGAGGCGCTGGACCTTCTGGTGGAGGCCGGGCTGGACGGGATGAACGTGGACGTCAAGGGGGATGCTCGCGCGGTGCAGAAGTACTGCGGAGCGGATGGGGAGGTGGTCTGGCGCAACCTGCGGCGGGCGCAGGAACTGGGGGTCTGGGTGGAGGTGACGACCCTGGTCATCCCCGGCGTCAACGATGAGCGGGCGATTCTGGCGGAGATTGCGGCCCGCATTGCCAGGGAACTGGGGCCGGATACCCCCTGGCACCTGACCCGGTACTATCCGGCCTATCGCTTCACCGCTCCGCCGACTCCGGTGGAGATACTGGAGCGGGCTCACCACGATGCGCTGGCAGCCGGGTTGCGCTACGTCTATATCGGCAACGTCCCTGGTCACCCGGCTGAGAACACGTATTGCCCGTCCTGTGGGGAGGTGGTGATTCGTCGCTGGGGATTATGGCGGGTTGAAAACCGTCTGCGGGAAGGTCGTTGCTCGGCCTGTGGGATGCCGGTGGCGGGAAGGTGGTAGGGCCCATTATCCGATGACAGCCAGCACCTCTCCCTGCTGGACCTCCCGACCGGGCGTCGTGCAAAGAGAACGAATCACACCGCTCCGTGGCGCCCGGAGTTCCAGATGCATCTTCATGGATTCCATCACGGCCACGACGGCCCCTGCTTCCACCCGTTGCCCCTCAGAGACTCTTACCTCCACCAGGAGCCCTGGCAACGGGGCTGTGATCTCGCAGGGGCCTATTGCAGCAGGGCGTACATCTTCTGTCTCCACCGAGGCTGCTCTGGGAACTTCCACGGCGGTCCGGTAGGCTCGCCCGCCCACGATGACGCAGCATTCTCCTTTCGTCTCTTCTTCCACTACTGCCTCGTAGGACCGGTAGTCCAGCAGCAGGGAGAGAAAAGAGCCCTCCAATCCCTCCAGGTCTACCGGCATGGGCCGCCCGTCCACCCAGACCGTCCCGTCGGGCCGGATTTCTATCTCAAACCGCCGTCCCTCTACTTCAACCTGGTATTTCATACGTATGGGTTACAACGCATTGCGTGTTCCGTGTGACCTGCTCCGTGCACCTGTGATCTATGAGAGTTGCTCCCACCGTCCCAGCAGGCGCCAGCGGCTGACTTTCTCCTCCTTCCGGCTTCCGGCCCGACGGCGCCAGTCCGCCAGAACAGCAGCCAGCGCCGCGGCCAGGACCTCCTCGTCCTCCGGCGGGGGCGGAGTCAGTTTCTCCTCTTCCAGGAAGC
>DAOTWK010000423.1:0-4056 GCA_034435815.1 Anaerolineae bacterium
GGATGAGGGGGGCTACGGCTTCAGTTCGGCCCGCGCCTCATCCAGCAACCGGTTGGCGAACTCCTCCAGCCGGGCGGCGTAGTCTTCGTACTTGTACGTGCCCGCGCAGGAGAAGAAGAACATATACCACATGTTCACGTCCTTATCTTCGCCGATGTCAATCCCGGGCTTGCCCTCCCAGCGGGCGGCCACGTAGCCGGGCACGATTTTCGCCAGCGACTCCAGCAAACTATTATCCAGGTTCTCAAACGCCGCGCGCAGGCCCGGCTTCTCGCCGACGAAGGAGAGATAGAGATCAATAGTCTCCTTGTCCACGTAGACCGGCATGCGGGTCGGCACCTGCTTAGCCGCTCTGGCGATCTCGGCCTCGGCGAGATACCCCTCGCGCGAGTAGGTCATCCACTTGGCGAATTTGAAGGCCTCCTCCAGGTTGGCGGTCGTCTTGGCGATGACGATAAAGTCACCCACGAGCGCCTGGTTGCCGCCGGGGATACCCAGGAAGTCCCAGTTGAAAGTCGCCTGCTGGGCGAAGGCCGGCACCATCCAGCCGCCGTCCCAGCGGACACCGGACTCCTGGTTCAGGAACAGTTCCCACGGGCCCTGGGACTTGAAGTTAGGCTTCTGCTCGTCGGTCAGGCCCTGCCAGGTGTGCGGCCTCATCTCACAGGTCTTTGCGACGCCGGCCTTGAAGGCATCGGAGTTGTAGTTCATCCGTTGCCCGTCAAAACTGAACCATCCCAGTTTTGGGTCCTGCGTGCTGGGGTACCAGCCCATAATGAACTCCATTTCGTCCAAGCCCAGGCGGCCCTTCCGGACGTCGGTCAGCGCGGTGACGGCGGCGAAGAAATCGTTCACCGGGACGCCGTAAGTGGGCGCATCCAGGTTGTTGGCCTCAAAGAGGTCTATGTTGACGAAGTAGCCCATCACGAACTGCGCCGCCGGAAGGCCCAGCACCTTGCCATTGTAAGTGACGGCATTGCGCAGCACGTCAGGCACCTGCTGCCAGTCGGGGTCGTTGCTGACGAGGGGGGTCAGGTCGGCCAGCCAACCGTTCTTGACGTAGAGCGGCGTCTTGTCGGCCATAAAGACGTCCGGCAACTGACCCTTCGCCGCCAGCGCCGTCAGTTTGTCGTCCCAGGAACCCTCGCCCGCCATATCCACAATCTCAATGGTGACATGGGGGTTCAGTTCCATATACTTCTTGACCAACTGACGCTGGACGTTGTTTTCCTCCTCGGTGCCCAGGTTCCAGTTCGCATAGCGGAGCGTCACAGGTGCCTTTGTGGGTTCGGGAGTAGGAGCGGGCGTGGGAGGTGTTGTCGGCTTCGGAGGTGCGGTGGGCTGGGTGGTGGGGGTGGGCGTGGGCCTGGCGCATCCAATCAGGATGACAATCAGCACGGCGATGACCGCCAGGAGACGAGACACTTTCAGCGCTTTCATTTTCCTCCTCCTTGCTTGATAAAAATGACAGAAATTAGACTGGCAGGTTAGGGGAAGGGATTGGGACTTTTCCTCAGGCCACCTCCTTATATTTTTGTGGGTTAACTGCTCGCAGTTGTCCTACGGTTTCTTATCCCATAACGACTTCCACGTGGTGCACCTGCCCGTCCTGGAGGGCAGGGAGGAGCGGACGTTCCAGCGGCTCCCCGTCCAGCCAGATGGCGCGCACACCGCGGTGGACGTGGTGGGGGTTGCGGACGACGATGTGGTAGACTGCGTTGCGGAATCGCCGCCGGACAGTGAAACCATCCCAGTGGGCCGGAATAGAAGGGTCAATCAGCAGGCCGTCCTCCTGCGGACGGATACCCAGAATCCAGTGGGTCGCCACCCGATGCAGCCACTGGGCCGAACCGGTATACCAGGTCCAGCCGCCGCGCCCGTAGTACTCTGAGGCCGGCCCGTCCACGTTTCCGGGGGTGACATAGGGTTCAGCCTGGTAGGCGTCAATATCCCGGCTGCGGTTGGGCGGACAGATGCGCCGGTAGACCTCGTAGGCCTGTTCGGGCTGGCCGATGAGGACGTAGGCCCATACGGCCCAGGTAGCAGCGTGGGTGTAGACGCCGCCGTTCTCCCGCAGGCCCGGCGCGTAGCGGGTCACGTAGCCAATGTCGGAGCGAGGGCGGGTGAAGGCCGGGAAGTTCAGCAGAGGACCGTAGTCCTTGATCAGATGCTTCGTGACCGACTCCATCGCGAGCCGGGCCCTTTCTTCATCTGCCGCGCCGCTGATGACCGCCCAGATGTTGGGCATCAGGAAGATTTTGCCCTCGTCGTTCTCTTTTGAGCCGAGAAGAAGGCCATCGTCGGTAGTGGCCTGCAGGTACCACTCACCGTCCCACCCGTAGCGGTTGAGGGCATCCTTCAAATGGGCGCGCACGTCCTCACATTTGCGGGCAAAGCGCTCATCCCCGCGCCGCCGCGCCAGGGGGATGAAGTTACCCAGAATATAATAGAGAAACTCCGCCACCCAGAAACTCTCGCCCTTGAGCGATGTGCCCACAGCGTTCAGGCCGTCGTTCCAGTCGTGGTCGCCCATCAGGGGAACGCCGCGCGGGGAAAAGCGGGAGAAGGAGCGCTCAATGGCCCGCTTGCAGTGGTCGTAGAGGGACTCCGCCGGGCCGTTCAAGTACGGGACGGGTTCGTCCAGAATGGTGTCGTCGGCGGTCTCTTTCAGGTAGGCATCCAGGACGAAGGGGAGCCAGAGCAGGTCATCGGAGCAGTTGGTACGCGGGCCACCTCCGCGAATAGAGAACCACCAGTGGAGCACGTCGCCCTCAATGAACTGCTGAGAGGCGTGCAGAAGCACCTGTCGGCGGGTGTACTCCGGCTCGCTCACCAGGAAAATCAGGCTGTCTTGCAACTGATCGCGGAAGCCGTAGCCCGCGGAGACCTGATAGCCGGCGGACTTGCCCCACAGTCGGCAGGAGATGGCCTGGTACTTGAGCCAATAGTTGGTCATAAAGTTCAGCGCGGGGTCGGGTGTCTCCACGTGCTCCGGTTCCACGAAGCGGGCCCAGAGGGCGTGCACTTCTTCCAGGGCCCGAGCGCTCCCCTCAGGGGAGGTGTAGCGGGCAACCAGTTCGCAAGGGTCCTCCCGGCCGTTTTCGGCGGCGCCCAGGGTGAAGACGATGGTCGTGCTCTCCCCGGGCTCCAGGTAGACCTCCACCTGCAGGGCAGCGATGGCATCGCCAAAGCGGCCACTGCGGCCAGCCAAGCGCTCCATCCGCATAGCCCGGGGGTGCTCCTCGCTCTCGTAGAGGCCGATGAAAGACTCCTTGTCGCAATCAAACGACTTCAGCGGCGCGCTGACGGCCATAAAAGCCGTATAGGGCCAGTCCACGTTGTTGTGGCGTCCCTTCTCGTCCGGGAAGCCCCAGAGGTACTTGCGGGCGAAGACGGCGCTCCGGGCCGGGTCGGCCCAGGTCTCTATGAACAGTTTGTGGAATTCCCGGTGCTCATCGGGGGCGAAGCCCAACAGCCATTCGGCGTAAGAGGTTACATCCAGGGAACGGGGAGTGGTCCCGATGTTGGTCATGCGCAGTTCCCAGACCTCCACGGGGTCTTGCGCAGAGACAAAAAGGGTCAATTCGCTGCGGACGCCGTTGACGCTTTGCAAGAATCGGGAATAGCCCAGGCCGTGCACCACCCGGTACTCGTCGTACGGGTGCATGACCGGTTTGTAGGTGGCGGACCAGTAACGGCCAGTCTGGAGGTCGCGAATGTAGAAATACTTGCCCCAGTTATCCTTGACCAGGTCCTGGAAGGCGCGCGTGATGCGGTTCTGCCCGGCGTTGCCCCGCCAACTGTAGCCGGAGCCCGTTTGGGAGACCAAAAGGCTGTAGTCGCCGTTGCTGATGATGTTGCACCAGGGGCGCGGCGTCAGAGGGGTCGTGATGATGTACTCACGGCCGTTCTGTGCAAAGTGGCCGTAGGGGTTGGAGAACTCCATCTACACCACCTCTCGGGGGATGGGACGGCAGAAAGTAAAACGTTTTACTTCATGATACCACAAACTCCGGAGTTTGTCAAGAGGTTGCGGCGGCCATTTTTTGCCTTCTC
>DAOTWK010000424.1:0-3550 GCA_034435815.1 Anaerolineae bacterium
CGGGCGGCCCGCTGCGCGGGCCGCCCGCCCCAACCCGCACTCCACGACGATGCGATTCCTGATCACCGGTGGCGCCGGATTTCTGGGCACAGCCCTTGCCAACCGCCTGGCCTCCGAGGGGCACCAGGTGCGGGTCATAGATGACCTGAGCGCCGGTGACCCCTCCCGGCTGGACGGTCGGGTCCTCTTCACGCGCGGGAGCGTCCTGGACCGTCCCAAACTCTGGACCCTCCTGCAGGATGTGGATTGCGTCTATCATCTGGCCGCGCGGGTGCTGGTGGCTGAATCCATCCTCTACCCCCGGGAGTACAACGAGGTGAACGTCGGCGGGACCGTCACCCTGATGGAGGCCATCCGGGACGCCGGGGTTCGGCGGGTGGTGCTGACCTCCTCCGGCGCCGTCTATGGCGAACAGCCGGCCCAGCCGGTGCGGGAGGACGCCCCGCCCAACCCTCAATCCCCCTACGCGGTGAGCAAACTGGCCGCCGAATACTACGTCCGCACCATCGGCGCCCTCTGGGGGATTGAGACCGTCGTCCTGCGCATCTTCAATGCCTATGGCCCCGGGCAGAACCTGCCGCCATCCCACCCGCCGGTGGTCCCCCGCTTCCTCCAGCAGGCAATGCGGGGCGGCACCCTGGTCATCTTCGGCGGCGGTACCCAGACCCGCGACTTTGTTTATGTGGACGACGTGGTGGACGCGCTGGTTGCGGCCGCAACGGCGCCGGACGCGGACCGCCGCATCATCAACATCGGCTCCGGGCAGGAGACTTCCATCAACGACCTGGCGCAGATGGTGCTGGAGGTCATCGGACAGGATGTGGAGATAATCCATAGCCCGGCTCAGAGCGGCGGCGTCTCCCGCCTTTGTGCCGACATCACTCTGGCCCGCCGTCTCCTGAACTACAGACCGCGTGTGAGCCTCCGGGAGGGCCTGCGGCTGACGCTGAAGGACGACCCGCGCTTTTCCCGATGACTTCCCTCTCCCGTGACTTCTTCGCCCGCGATACCCTTCTGGTCGCCCGGGACCTCCTGGGACAGGTCCTGGTGCGGGTGCTGGATAGCGAACGGCTGAGTGGACGTATCGTGGAGGTGGAGGCCTACATCGGCGAAGACGATTTGGCCTCCCATGCCCGTTTCGGTCGTACCCCCCGCAATGAAGCCATGTACGGTCCACCCGGCCATGCCTACGTCTATCAGATTTACGGCCTTCACCATTGCCTGAACATCGTCACCGGCCCGGAGGGATTCCCGGCGGCGGTGCTCATCCGGGCCCTGGAGCCGCTGGAGGGACTGGAATGGATGCAGAAACGGCGGGGCGTTGCGAACCCTGCGCTCCTGACCTCTGGGCCGGCCCGCCTCTGCCAGGCGATGGGGATTGACCGGCGTATGGATAAGGCCGACATGTGCGCGCCCGATGCTGTGCTCTTTGTGGAAGCCGGAACGCCCGTCCCTGATGAACAGGTAGCGACCGGCCCGCGCGTCGGCGTCCAGGGCGACCTGCGGGCCCGTACCGTCCCCTGGCGCTTCTACGTCCAGGGTCACCCCTGTGTGTCCAGACCCCGGACGACGGACCACTGATCCCAGACGATAGACAATGGCTAACAACCCCCTTCCCGCGCCGCGTCCCCGATCAATCGCTAACCGCCTTCCGCAGACTGCCAATCTCTTCCTGCTGACGGCTAATCTCTTGTTGCTAATGGCCGCTCTCGCCCTGCGCGCGGGGGGATTGGACCGATGGAGTCTATGGTACGACGAGGCCTACTGCTGGTGGGTTGCCTCCCAGGTGCCCCTCCGGGAGATGCTGCTCCTCAACGCGCGGGAGATCGTCCCGCCCTTCTACCACCTCCTGCTCCGGGCCTGGATTCCCCTGGCGGGCGCGACGGAATTCGCCCTGCGCTGGCCATCGGTGCTGTTGGGCGTTCTGACCGTCGCCTGCGCCGGGCGGCTGGCCCGGCGCCTCACCGGGCGATGGCCGGGAGCCCTGGCGGCGATGCTCCTTTTCGCTATTGGGACTCCTTTCCTCTGGGCCTCGCGCGAAGTTCGGATGTACGGCCCAACGCTGGCCTGGACACTCCTGGCAGACGTGGCGCTGGTGGAGGTCTTCGCGGCTGCTACAGCCCGCCGATGCCGGTTCTGGGCCTGGCTCTGGGCCGCTGCCACCCTTGCTGCTCTCTACACCCTGGCCCTGGCGGGCTTCTGGCTGATCGGACAGGGGCTGATCGCGCTGGTGCTGGCGGCGAAGTCCTCATCCCTCTCCCTTCGGGGAGGGAGTAGCGGCGCGGCCAACAGGGGAGGGTTAAGGACTCTTCTCCTCCCAGCCCTGGTTACAGGAGCCCTGTATCTCCCCTGGGCCTGGGTTGCCACGAAGATGGCGCCCCTGAATATGACCTACTGGCACGGGTATATGCCCGTCCCTTACTTCTTCCGTATCACTCTCAGCGGGTTGACGATTATGGAACATATTCCCGCTGAAGTGGCAGAGACCGCTGCTTGCCTGATTCTCCTGGCTGTACTGCTGGCTCTGGCGGTCTCCAGGCCGCGCCTGGTAGCGGGTCTATATCCGTTCCTCTATGCGGCGCCCCTGCCTCTCATCGCCTGGCTGTATCGGGAAATCCCCAAGTGGGGTGCTCGGCATGCGTCCCTTTTTGCCCCCGCCACCTTTCTGGCCCTGGCTGTCGCCTGGGGAAGCCTGGGAAACGTCCGACATCGGGGGCTACGGGCCTTTGTCGCCCTCTTCCTGACCGTCGCGACGCTTCTGATCGGGCGCTTCCTCTGGGAAGCCGACCGCAACCTGCTGACCGACCCCGCCTACGCGCGGGCGGACTGGCGCGGCGCTGCCCGCTACGTTCAGGAACATCGGGCCCCCGGCGACGTGGTCATCATCTCCACCGGCTCCGTATTCCCAACCTGGCTCTACTACGCCGGAGACGAAGGCCTGCTGCCGATGCCGGATGACCCCCTGCTGGACGTCACCCATGTCCTGACCTACCCCGAAGTCGCCCGACAACTGAATGCAGCGCTTGCGACCTGCCACACTGCTCCCTGCTCCGTCTGGCTGGTAGCATGGCTGGACGGGATCACCGACCCCACCCGGCTATTGGAGACCCTGCTGGAGGACGTGGCGCGGGAGGAGCCGGTGCCCCAGTTCCGGGGGCTGAAGGTCCGCCATTTCCTGCTGGACCGCTCCCCTGATTTTCCTCTGGAGCCGCCCACAACCGACCGGCCCGACGCCGAACTCCTGCCGGGGATTCGCCTCTGGGGATACGCCCTACCAGAAGGGCCCCATCCCGCCGACCGTCCGCTGGAACTGCGGGTCTGGTGGACAACCGACGACCCCTCCCGACACGAAGGGGCTCTCTACATGGCCTCCTTTCGTCTCAAAGACGCCCTGGGCACCGAATGGGGACAGGATGATCGGATCGTCACCGACGGCGACTACCGTCCGGAGCGCTGGCCTCCTGATACGCCGGTCTTCGGGCGTTTTTCCCTGCGTCTACCGACCGGGATTCCGCCGGGCGTCTATACGCCCACCTTGACCCTTTTCACA
>DAOTWK010000425.1:0-3740 GCA_034435815.1 Anaerolineae bacterium
GGGCGGCACAAAGCCGCCCGCCCCTACTTTTCGGTATGAGATGTGAGACCCTATGCGTCCATGTCCGGCACGCTGCGTCGGAGACTCTCGTATTGCTCCAGGGCCTTGCCGGCCCCCATTGCCACACAGGCCATCGGCGCCTCAGCCACCCAGGCGGGCACTCCGGTCTCCCGGGTGACCAGTTCGTCTATCTTCCGCAGAAGAGCCGTCCCACCTACCAGCGCGATGCCTCGCTCAATGATGTCCGAGGCCAGTTCCGGTGGGGTGCGCTCCAGCACTCCCTTGATGACCCCCATCATCGCCATCAGCGGCTCGTTGATCGCCTCTGTCACCTCATCCGAACTCAGGGTCACAATGCGCGGGAGCCCTGTCACCTG
This sequence comes from Anaerolineae bacterium, assembly GCA_034435815.1. Taxonomy (GTDB): domain Bacteria; phylum Chloroflexota; class Anaerolineae; order B4-G1; family DUEL01; genus SpSt-77. The sequence goes on from DAOTWK010000425.1 coordinate 378, forward strand.
GTCCCGCCCCTGGACTTCCATTTTGAGCGGAGGGTCCAGCGGGAGCGCGCTGCCGATGCGGATTTTGACCTCTTCCGCCGTCGGTTGGCCGATGAGCAGGTTGTACTTGCGACGGACATAAGCGATAATGGCATCGTCCAATCGCAATCCGCCAACACGCACGGAGTTGGCAACGACAATGCCATTCATGGCGACGACGGCGGCCTCGCTAGCCCCACCGCCCAGGTCCACCACCATGTTCCCTGACGGGGTGTCCACTGGCAGGCCCGCACCGATCGCCGCAGCCAGCGGTTCGGGTATCAGATGTGCCCGACCTGCACCGGCATCCAGCGCGGCCTCTCGGACCGCCCTCCGCTCCACACTGGTCACCCCGTAGGGGACGCTGATCATCACCCGGGGGCGGAAGAACCAGGACGCTCCGCCCGCCTTGCGGATGAAGTAACGGAGCATCCGCTCGGTAACGGTGTAGTTGGCGATGACGCCATCTCTCAGAGGGCGGACGACCTCCAGGGTGCCTGGAGTACGGCCCAGCATCGCCCGGGCCTCTTCGCCCACCGCAATGATTTTGCGCTCATGCACCGACACTGCCACGACTGACGGTTCCTGCAGGACCACGCCCTGGCCCCGCACATAGACCAGGACGTTGACGGTGCCCAGATCAATGCCCATTTCTTTACCTGGCAAGTTGGCCTCCTACAAATGAAAACGTGAAAAGTGAAATGTGAAGCGCAGGCTATGAGTGTTCTTCGGGAGGGCGGCGGGGACGCTGATGCCGGGCGATCCGCAGGCGCAGTTGGGCCTTCCGCAGAGCCATCATGGCCTCGGCCCGCAACTCCGGCGGTGGCTCCTTCTTGAGGAGTTCCTCCGCCTCCCGACGGGCTCGTTCCGCCTGCTCAGCGTCCACCTCATCGGCCCGCTCCCCCACGTCCGCCAGCACAATGACATAGTTTGGGAGAACTTGGATGAAGCCACCATAGATGGCAAAGACTAACTCTTCCTCTCCTCTGCGTGCCACCAGTTCCCCCACCGTCAGGGTGGACATCAGAGGCGCGTGGTGGGGCAGGATGCCCAGTTGCCCCTCCGCGCCGGGAGCCAGAACCGAATCCACTTCGCCACTGAAAAGTTGCTTCTCGGGTGTTACCACTTCCAATCGGAAGCCCATGTGTGTTCTCCACCTGTTGCAGAAAAAGGTGGGTTTGGGGGCGGCAGTGAAGCCGCCGCCCTCAAACTTATTTACCCGTAGTCAATTGCTTTGCCTTCTCCACCGCCTCGTCAATCGTGCCAATCATGTAGAACGCCTCTTCGGGCAGGTCGTCGTACTTTCCTTCCAGGATTTCCCGGAATCCCCGGACAGTCTCGGCGATGGGGACGTAGCGGCCGGGCCGACCGGTGAACCGCTCCGCCACGTGCATCGGCTGGGTGAGGAAGCGCTGGATTTTGCGGGCCCGCGCGACGATGAGTTTGTCCTCGTCCGAGAGTTCTTCCACGCCCAGGATGGCGATGATGTCCTGGAGGTCCTGCTGGCGCTGGAGCACTCGCTGGACCTCGCGGGCCACGTTGTAGTGGTCTTCGCCGACGATGCGCGGGTCCAGGATACGGGAGGTGGAGGCCAGCGGGTCCACCGCCGGGTAGAGCCCCTGGGCCGCCAGCCGCCGCTCCAGCGCGATGGTCGCGTCCAGGTGGGCAAACGTTGTCACCGGGCCGGGGTCGGAATAGTCGTCGGCGGGGACGTAGACGGCCTGCATGGAGGTGATGGAGCCGCGCCGGGTGCTGGTGATGCGCTCTTGCAATTCCCCCATGTCGGTCCCCAGAGTAGGCTGGTAGCCGACCGCGCTGGGCATCCGGCCCAGCAACGCCGAGACCTCCATCCCCGCCATCACGAAGCGGTAGATGTTGTCAATGAAGAGTAGCACATCCATCCCCTGGTCCCGGAAGTACTCCGCCATCGTCAGTGCGGTCAGACCCACGCGGAAGCGGACGCCCGGCGGCTCGTTCATCTGCCCGAAGACCATGACGGCCCGGTCCATTACGCCCATTTCGGTAAGGGAGAGATAGAATTCGGTGCCCTCGCGGCTCCGCTCCCCCACGCCGCCGAAGACGGAGACGCCGCCGTGGTACTTGGCGATGGTGTACATTAATTCGGCGATGATGACCGTCTTGCCGACCCCTGCCCCGCCGAAGACGCCGGTCTTGCCGCCGCGCGTGAAAGGGGCAATCAGGTCAATAACCTTGATGCCGGTCTCAAAGAACTCGCTGAAGGTGGCTTGCTCCTCGTAGGGTGGAGCGGGTCGGTGAATGGGCCGGTACTCTGTCGCCTCCACCGGGCCTTTGCCGTCTATGGGCTCACCCAGAACGTTGAAGATGCGGCCCAGCGTCGCCGGTCCCACCGGCACTTTGATCGGCTCGCCGGTGGTGTAGGCCGGCAGGCCACGCTGGAGGCCGTCGGTAGTGTCCATCGCCACACAACGGACCCAGTTGTTGGGCAGTTGCTGTTCTACTTCCAGAATCAGGCGGCGTCCATTCAGCGGAATCTCCACCGCACTGTAGATGTCCGGGAGGTCTTCGGGGGCGAACTCCACATCCACCACGCCACCCTTGACCTGCACAACTTTTCCGACTACCTGACGGGGCATAGAGGCTACCTCCTCAATCTGGTTTCCGTAATAAAAACCGCTCTCTCACGAAGCGAAGAGTTTGTTCGGCCCGTTGCATTGCTTCTTCTGCGTCCCTGGCCTCAAAGTAGAGGGCCGGGATTTCTTCCAGCGCATTGGGGTAGCGGGCATCCACGTAGTAGGGAGTTAACCTTTTCACCTCGGAGCGAAGAGTCTGAAAGGATGGATCAAATTGGGCTGCCGCCGAGCATAGCCGGGCAATAGAAGGGGTGGGAGGAGGCTCCTCTTCCTGGAGGAACAGGTAGGCCTTCAGGGCTTTCTCCGCTACCTGCTGGGCCAGGAAGCACACCAGGTCGTACTTCCCGGCCTGGAAGAGAATGTCCAGCGCGGAGAAATCCGATTCCGCCTGCCGGAGCCACCATTCCGCCTCTTCCCGAAAATCAGGCCTCATAGAGCACTTGCCCCTCCGACCGAATGCGCCGGAAGAAAGAGCGCATCCGGATGCGCTCAAACTCCTCCGGGCTATAGGCCAGAATATCTACATCTGCATCGGTCTCCAGACGAGCGTAAATCTCCCGCATTCGCTCTTTAAAAGTCCGGCCGTCGTCCATAATGACCAGCAGGTCAACGTCGCTCCCCCGGCGCGCCCGGCCCCGGGCCCGGGAGCCGAAGAGGATAATCCGGCGGGCATCCATATCCCAGAGTTGATTGAAGATGTGCTCCAGTTCGGTCATGTCATCGTTTATTGCAA
>DAOTWK010000426.1:0-2206 GCA_034435815.1 Anaerolineae bacterium
CAGCGGAGTCTCCTGCCCCCGCAGGAGCGGGTCCGGCGGCACCCGCGCCGCCGCCCACGCCGGATAGAGGCTCCCGATCAGGCCAACTGCCACCACAATGGCCGGAATGACGAGGAAAACCCTCGGGTCCGGCACGTCCCACCCCAACAGGCCGATGAGTCCCCAGGCCACCAACGCTCCCAGCACGGCCCCCGCCAGCCCGACCAGCAGCGCCTGGAGCAGCACCTGTCCCAGGACGGTGGACGACCGCCAGCCCAGCGCCTTCTCCAGGGCCACCGTCCGGCGGCGGGCCAGAAAGTCCGCCCAGGCCAAGTCCAGCACGAAGACCCCGCCGATGACGAAGAGAGAAGATAGAAGCAGCAGATGCCCGCTGTGGACCCGCTGGCGGTAGGCGAAGGCCACTCCCTTGCGGACCCACGGCTCTTCCACATAGCCGATGCCGGGCACCCGAACCGGAATCCGGGCCGGGGAGGAGCCGATCATAATGTCTACCTCCAGCCCGGTACGGCGGCGAATCTCGGCGGCGACGGCGGCAACTTTCTGCTGAGCCTCCGGGGTGAGCCGGTCAATCCCTCGCACCCGGACCCGGATGGCGCCGATGCACTCGTCCCCGGCGAGAACCCGGGCCGCCTCCATAGTGGTCAACATCAACGGCGGCTGGGGCATGTACCGATCCGGGATCAGCGTCGGCCGCACCGGTTTCGGTGAGACGGGCTGGCCGTCCTCGTCGTATCGCAGGATGGCTTCCGGCGGGAAGTAGGTCTCCAGCGGCACCTGGCTGACATCCGCCGGGCGGGAGATGCCCGTGATGTCAAAGACCCCCTTGGGCTGAAGGGAAAACTGCAGGGTGCGAGTGATGTTCCAGTCCCCTTCCCAGGGCTCCGGAGGAATGAACTCCAGAACCGGCCCCGGGTGCGCAAATGACGGCGAGACTTCCCGGTAAACGCGCGGCTCGGGTCGCCGGTATGCGTCCAGAGTGTGAGACACATCGACCTGCTGGGGGTCAAAAATGTGCTCAATCATCTGGCGGTACGCGGTCTGGCTATCTACAGTGTGTTCCTCCAGGACTTCCCTTTCGGTGATGGTATCCAGATACTCGGCGCCGCCCCGTTCCAGAATCGCCTTCAGGTCCTGCGCGCTCTCTGGAAGGACGAGACGGGACATCCGCAGGGTGGAGGTAAAGTGGACGTAGGGCGTGGCATTGATGAGGACGGGTACATTCTTGACGACCGTCAACGGATTGGTGACCCGCATTTCAGGAGGCCAGCCGGTGGTATCTATATGGGAGACGACTATGCGCTCCCGGCCGGTCAGGTACTCTCCCCGCAGGAGGGCCCGGTCCAGCCCCACCAGCGCGGCCTCCTGTTCGGGGTCTATTGCCGCCAGCAGGAGGTACACCCAGGGATGGAGATTGACATACCGGCCCACATCATCGTAGAAGAGCCTCGGGAATGGCTGAGGTTTACCGCGCTCCCAGCGGGGCACATCGGGAGGAATCGGACCGACGTATACGTACATTCCTCCGGAATCCTCCCAGCGGCGTGCCCCTTCGTCCACTGTCAGGGATTTCTCCAGAAAGTAGACGCCTGAGGTGGGGGCCGTCTGCTGGGTGGGGTCTATCTGTACCGGAATGTATCCCAGAACGGTGATCGGTGCGGCCACCTCTACGTCCGGAATCTCGCGGATGGCCTGATACTGTTTGAAGGAAATACCCCCGCGCAGGCCAGAGGTGAAGTTAGCCTCCACCAGGCCGTACTTTTCTTCAACGGGGTTGCGGGCGCCCGACGGGCGCACCAGGATGTCGTAGGTAGTCCGCCAGTAGCGGGAGATGTCCTCCTCCACCACGACGACGACCGACCGGGAGACGGTCGCGGTCAGAATTACTCCGGCGGTGACCAGAAGAAGACCCAGCCCCAGCAGAGCCGGGCGGGCCCAGCGGCGAAACATGAAGCGCAGCAGAAGGACGGCCATATCGCTCCTTTACCTTTTACTCCGCAGGCTGAAGCGGGGGAAACTCCAGATGTCGGGCTTCTCCGAGAATATTATACGCCGGATGTGGGAAAGTATCAAATCAGCCCCCAAACGACGGACGCCTGACCACTGACGACTGACGGCTAACCGCTCCCCCTACTCCCCCCTCACCGCCTCCGCCGGGGGCACGCGGGCCGCTACCCGGGCCGGGTAGGCCGCCGCCAGCACCCCCACC
>DAOTWK010000427.1:0-4083 GCA_034435815.1 Anaerolineae bacterium
AGAGATACCGGTCAAAGAACCCCACCACGCGGCGGTAGAACTCCTCTGGATAGACCTCGCTGGCCTGGGTGTGCCCCACCTCAGGCAGTCGCCAGACCTCTTTGGGCTCGCCCGCAGCGGCGAACAGGTCGTCAAAATCAAAACAGTACGGGTCCAGGTCGCCGTGGATGAAGAGAATCGGGCGCGGGGCGATTTTCCCTACCCAGCGCACCGGCTCGTAGCGGAACAGGTTGACGCCCAGGCGGGCCGAAGTGAGGATAATGATCAGCCAGGCCAGGAAGGATACCAGCCACCTCGGCAGGCCCAGTTCGGCCCCCCGCCCGATGATGGCCGACCGCAGACGGGCCGGCCCCCCGTCGGTCACTACCGCACCGACGTCGGGACAAATCGGCGCCGCCAGCATAGACGCTATACCCCCGTAGGAGAAGCCCAGAAGCCCAATGCGCCGTATCCCCCGAGTCTTGAGGAACTCCACCGCTGCCAACACGTCCCACCGTTCCAGATACCCGAACGTCGCCACCCGGCCCGGGCTGCGGCCGTGGGCGCGGAAATCCAGGAGCAGTACCCCGTACCCGGCCCGGTGCAGCATCGGCGCGCGGTGGACGTCGCCGTCCATGCTCCCGCCGTGGCCGTGCAGAATCACCACTGCCCGCTCCGACCCGGACGCGGGAATCCACCAGCCGCAGAGGGTCAGCCCGTCCACCGTCCGAAGCGAGACTTCCTCAAACTCCAGGCCATACTCCGTCGGGGTGTGGATTTCGGCCGGGCGATGGCGGCGGGTCAGGTAGAACGAAAGGCCCAGCCCCACTGCCAGGATCAGGCCGACCGGTACCAGCAGAAAGAGAGCAAAGGTCATCCGCATCCCCTCCGTTCAGGATCAGCGCACTCTGGCGCGGAATTAACCGCAAAGAACGCAAAGGATGCAAAGGTTTCTTTGTGCTCTTCGCGCTCTCTGCGGTGAAATGTCACCTTGAAGCCCGAACCCACCGCAGGCTGACCGCGCTCAGGGCGAAGAGGACGGCGTAGGCGGCGAAGATGGCGAAGTACCCCAGCCCGGGCGTGTACCCGTTGAGGGCATCGGCGACGGGCCCGCCGATGCCCTTACCGATCATCCCGGCCCCCGCGCCCGCCAGGTTGGAGACGCCCAGATAGCGCCCGGCCTCCTCAGGCGGCACCAGGTCGGTTCCCAGGGCCCAGTTGCCAGTCATAAAGAGCCCCGTCCCCAGGCCGATCAGCACACCCGCCCCGTAGAGAATGGCCATTCTGGGCATCCAGATGGCTGTCAGGGCAATCAGGCCACCGACGGCCGCGACCAGTCCGCTGAAGACGACCACCCGCCGCCGGCCCAGGCGGTCGGCCACCGGGCCGCCGACCAGGGCCGAGAGCAGGATGAGCAGGCCGATGACCGTCATCAGGTTGCCGTTCATAGAGGCAGCCTCCTCGGCGGTCACGCCGAAGGCGTACATCAGGAAGAAGGGCAGGAAGCCCTGGAAGGACGTGGCGGCCGCCAGGAAGAGGAGCCGGTTGACCACCCACCAGGTGAACGACGCGCGCCGACGAGCATCCCCGCCCAGGGTGGCGTACGCCCCGGACCAGACGCCTGCCACCACGGCGACCGCCATGGCCGCCGTCCCACCGATGCCAATGGCGACTGCCTGAGCGGTCTCCTTCCCGACCAGCGGCCAGGCCGCCAGCCCGACCAATCCGCCCACCGCGCTGCCCCCCAGCAGGCCGGCCACTCCGCCCAGGGCAATGCCGGCCAGCATCCCCAGCACGCGCAGCATCGGGCCTTTGAAGGAAGTGGCAGGCTTCTCCCGGAGCGGTTCTTCCCGGACCAGCACCACGGTCAGCAACATCGTTGCCAGTAGGGCCGCGCCGGTGGCGAAGACCGCCCATCCCAGTTGCCCCTTACCGACCAACTGGGCGATGGTGAAACCGACCAGGATGATGGGAATCAGTTCAAAGGCCGCCTTGACGGCCGAGGACCGCCCCCTTTGCTCCTCCGGCACCAGGTCCGGGATGAGCCCCTGCAGCGGGCCGTGGGAGACGTTGGACGAGAACTGGATGAGCAGCGTGGCGACCAGGAGCATCCAGAAGTTCCCCGAAAGGGCGATGGCGACCAGGAAGACCAGGTCAAACAGGGTGCCGACGGAGATGAAGGGTCGCCGTCGTCCGAAACGGGACGTGCAGCGGTCGCTCAGGAGACCGGCGGCAGGCTGGACCAGCATCGCGATGACCAGCCCGGCCGTGCTGATGAAGCCCAGGGCGGTGTTCCGGGTGGCCTCCGGGACGAAGAGCGCCACCAGGTAGGGCGTGAAGACGGACCCCACAGCGGTGTTACGGACGTTCAGGCCCAGCCAGAACAGGTTGATGCCGATGTGGTCGTACCAGCGCATGGGTTTCATAGCCCCTCCGTAAACAGGACTCACCGCAGAGACGCGGAGATTTTCCGATTTTCCTCCGCGTATCTGCGGTTAAGACGGCGCAACGGCGTTTGCGCCTCACCCGCGGAAATCCCCGATCCACTCCAGGACCTGCCGTACTGCTCCGGCGATGGCGGCCCAATCCCCGGCCTCCACCCACTCCCGACGGATCAGTTCGGAGCCCAGCCCTATGGCCGCCGCACCCGCCTCCAGCCAGGTCCGGACGTCCGCCTCGGTGGGCCGGATTCCGCCCGTCGGCATCAGACGCACCCAGGGACAGGGGCCGCGCACTGCCCGGATGAAGACCGGTCCCAGCACCTGGGCCGGGAAGAGTTTGACCACCTCCGCGCCCCACTCGCAGGCGCGGAGAATCTCCCCGACCGTCCCGCCGCCGGGGATATACGCCGCCTGGCGACGGTTGCACAGCCGGGCGACTTCCTCTGTAAAGGCCGGACTCACCACGAAGTCGGCGCCGCAGGCCAGATAGAGGGCCGCCGTCGGCGCATCCACCACCGACCCCACTCCCAGGGCAATCTCCGGGACCTCCCGGCGGGCCCAGCGGGCCAGCCCCCGGAAGACATCCAGGGCGAAATCGCCGCGATGGGTGAACTCCACCACCCGGGCGCCGCCCGCTGCGCAGGCCCGCACAATCTCCCGCGCCACATCCTCCTCCGGATGGTAGAAAATCGGCACCAGGCCCGTTTCCAGGATGGCCTGAAAGACCTCCAGTCGGCTGAGTCGGCTCATCGCGCCCCTTTCTGGAAACGTGCCAGGCACTTTCCGAAGTGTCTGGCACGTCAACGTTGATGTCTGATTGCTGCTTCCACCTCGGCCACCGTCACCTGGTGGACATCGCCCCAGACCGAGTGTTTCAGGCATGAGGCGGCGACGGCGAAATCCAGCGCCCGCTGCCGGTCTTCCCCGAACGTCCGCAGGCCGTAGATTAGCCCGGCGGTGAACGCGTCCCCGGCCCCCATTCGGTCCACAATCGGGAAAATTTCGTAGACGGGCGCAGTATAGAAACCGTCCGGCTCCCAGAGCGTTGCCGTCCAGGTGTGATGGCTGGCGGAGCGGACGCCGCGCCAGGTAAGGGCAATTCGCCGCAGGGCCGGGAAGCGACGGGCCAGTTCTTCGCTGGCGGCCCGGCTTTCCTCCACCCTCTCCCCAGCATCCAGCCCGAAAATGGCGGCCAGGCTCACCGGATTGCCGATAAGCACGTCGCAGAGGGAGACCAGTTCGGTCATCACCTCTTCGGGAGAGCACCCCCAGTCCCACAGCCGTCCCCGGTAGTTCAGGTCGCAGGAGACGACGACCCCTGCCGCCCGCGCCGCCCGGACCGCCTCCCGGCAGACGTCGGCGGCGGACGCGGAGACGGCCGGAGAGATGCCGCTCCAGTGGAACCAGGCCGCATTGGCAAAGATTTCCGTCCAGGGAATTCTCCCCGGTTCCAGCGTGGCGAAGGCGGAATGGGCCCGGTCGTAGAGAACGGTGTCGGACCGGTGGGCGGCGCCCCGTTCGTAGAAATAGAGCCCCAGGCGCGGGCCGCCCCAGACCACGTGCTCCAGGCCGACGCCGAACTGGCGCAGGAAGCGGGCGCAGGCCCGGCCCAGGTCATTTTCGGGCAGCGCGGTGACGTGCTCCACCGGCACGCCCCACCCGG
>DAOTWK010000428.1:0-2514 GCA_034435815.1 Anaerolineae bacterium
GCGCAGGCGTCCGGGCCGCCGGCTGAGACGACGCGGGGGTAGCAGCAGACGTCGGCGGTGGAGGTGGGAGCGTCGGTTGGGCCCGCCCCAGCGCTACCAGACTGGCGTCGTCAATGTAGACGTCATTGTTAATGCGGGGCTCGGCGTCCGTCCAGTCGGCGCGACTGTGGATGAAGACAGTGACCTTATCCGACCGGGCCACTGCCTCTACCTGGAACAGCGTCCAGGTGTCCCATGCATCCCCCTCCGGGGAGCGGACGACCGTCGGAGCGGACCAGTCCGTGCCGCCAGTGGGGTCAATGCCGACCCAGATATGCATAGGGGCCGGGTTGTTGGACCGCTCGCCGGTTGGGCAAGTGTGCCAAGTCTCCGAGGAGGCGGGCTTGCAGGACCAGGTCTGAATCCAGACACTGAAGCGCAGGCGGGTGCCGGGCTGGATGCCGCCGACCTGCTGGTAGAGCCCGGCTTCATGCTGCCGGTTCCAGGAGAAGTATTTCTGGGAAAGTTGCCCGGAGCGGACCCGGTTGGCGAATTCGTAGGTGGCGACGCCCCGGAATTCCGGTCGTCCCCAGGCACAGCGGGCATCCCCTCCACAATAACCGGGGACAGCCGCATAGGGCGGAGGATAGTCCAGATAGAAGGCTCGCCATCCTGGGGCAACCTGTACTTCCGGAATGCCGTCCTGGAAGGGCCAGGCCTGGCCCGGCCCTCCCTCTTCAAAATCTCCGTTTCGTAACAGATTAGGTCCTTCCTGACCTTGGGCTGGTCTCTGGAGACCCAGCAGAAGCACCACGGCTAGAATGATCCATCCGATACGCAGGTGTTTCATCTGTCCCATCTCCTTGTTGATGAATTTCCGCCGATGCCGTTGTATGCCGCCGATTATAACACGTTCGGAGCAGGGGGCAAGCCAGTTCCCGTGATTTCGCTATTCTTCAGTCCCAACCCGGACCTGCCCCAGAATCAGGGAATCCCCTCCGTCCTCCCACTTCAGCCGCTCACCTGTTTCCTCATCATAGAGGCCCACTCGCAGGGTCAGAGGGCCGGTGGCATCCGCCGGTAGCGCGACCCCGTGGCGGTCGGTGCAGGGCTCTCCAGCGGATGCCCCGCAGAACGCGGGCAGGCGAGCATCGTGCTGGGCGACCAGTTGACCGCCCGCAGACATTAGATGGACGAATACCTTGAGGGGGCGAGAGAGGGGAATCCGGACGGACCATTCCAGTTCCACCGCCGCCCCGGATTCGGCGGCCGGGGTAAAGCGGGCGCGGGTCAGTTCTATCGGCCCGTCTACCAGGATGCCCCGGGCCGGCGATTCTTCCAGCGATACCCGGGGCGATATGTAACCCAGCACCAGGGTATCGCCAACCCAGCCTTCCCACATCGGATAGAGCCGGGGATGCGCGTCCAGCCAGACCCGCAGGTCATTGTTCGCTCCGAGAGTCCCTTTGTACAAGACAAACCACAGTCGGGAATGGTTCTCCATCGCTGCCTCTACCCGCCCTGCGATGACGGACAGCGGCTCCACAATCGGCTCCCAGGTCAGCGTGTAGGACCAGGGGGCTCCCTGACCTTTCCGGCTCTCCTCGTACCACCCGGCCTTCGCCAGGTTGTTGAAGAACACCAGGTCATCCGACCGAAGGAGGGGAGAAAGATACCGCCAGTCGGCAGCGGGGTCAAAGGGGTCCACAACCTCCAGCATTTTCGCGTAGACCGCCGTCCGGACCGGCCAGAAAGTCACCGCCAGAACCACGACGGCCAGGACCAGAAGTCCCGCGCTCCGGCGTCGCATCTGTTCCAGCGCCCAGGCCAGGGCCAGCCCCAGGAAGGGCGCGACGGGGACGAAGTGGCGAACGGCGAAGAAGCGGACAGCCTGAGCGCCGTAGGAGATGCCCGTGACAGCAATGACGATGCCCAGGGTCGGGAAGAGCATCGGGAGCCATCGGCGCCGGGGGGCCAGCATCATTCCGACCAGCAGCACCCCTCCGACCACGCCGACGGCCGTCCATCCTCGCCCATAGGCAAAGACCAGCCCGAAGACGGAGGGGCCGACGAATTCCAGCGTGTTGTGCAGAGCGGAGAGCAGCGGGCCGGATTGGATGCGGTGCTGCAGGGTCCCGGACGCGTAGACCAGCCAGGGGGCGAAAAGGAGCAGCGCGATTCCGGCGGCCAGGAGGGAGGTTCGCCAAGCGCGCGGGCGGGCCAGCAGGACATAGAGATAGAGCGCCAGCAGGGGCCAGATGGTGTAGTACAGGAGATACAGAGCAAGGGCAGTGGCGATGCCCGCCCCCACGGCCCAGGCCCAGGTCCTCCTTTCGGTGGCCCGCAGGAGCGCCCAAGCCGCCAGCAGGACGCCCACTGGGGTCCAGGCGTACATGCGGTTGACCTGCCCATAGTAGACCAGGAGGGGGAGGGCCGCGTTGCAGAAGGCGGCGATGGCCGCGACCCGCCGGTCGGACGTCCAGGCAGTTGCGGCGACATATGTCAGGGGAACGGTGAGCACTCCGGCCAGAACAG
>DAOTWK010000429.1:0-2925 GCA_034435815.1 Anaerolineae bacterium
GGGCAGACCGCCCGGCGCGCCCACGGGCGCCGGAGCCGCCAGGCCCGGTCCGTGCCCACCCGTGGCATAAGGCCGGGGGCCAGCATAGACCGGAGACGGGATGTACCAGACCGGCATGGGCGTTCCTTCTACCTGAGTGAACCGTCGGACCCAGGTCCGGTCAACACCGAACGCGATGGCGTAGGGCAGGTACTTCTCAAACTGGTCGGTGGCCTCGCGGACGTCGGTGTATTTCTCCATCTCCTCCAGGTAGCGCTTAAAGGCCCGCCAAGCGGCCGCCTCCTCGGCCCCCTTGCGGGTTTTGACCGGCATATGCCGCCCGGCAATCATCAGGGCCACCGCCGTCAGCCCCAGGCCCAGAAAGGGACAAATGGCGGCACCGGTCGTCTCCAGTAGCGGGCCGCCGATACACACCCCACCGAAGAACACCAGAAACAGCACCACCACACCCAGGCCCGTATAGGTGGAACGAACCTTCTCCGGTGATGTACGAAAATAACCTCGCTGGACCAGTTGCTGGTAAATTCCCTTCTGGATTTCAGGTACGGCCGTGTAGAATTTGTTCTTTAAATCCGCCAGACGACGCTCCTCTTTCCGACCTACCAGCCGGTCCAGAAGAACCTTCTCGTATGGCAGCAGGTCATCGTCCGGTTGACCCGTCCGGCGGAAGACGAAATCGGACGACGTAGTCAGCAATCCGCGCGTGGCCCGCTCCTCAATCTGCAGGTATCCCCGCCGGGCCAGGTCCACCAGCGTTGCCAAGATGTCTTGCATGTCGGCCTGCTCATCCACCAGCGCGCCGGCCACCCCCGGCGGCGCATCCGACGGCGGCTCTGTCAGATAGTCTGTGGGCAGTCTCACCACCGGGTCCCGCCCCCGCAGGTACCAGAGCAGGAGTACCAGCAACGGGCCGCCGATGGCGAAAAGCCCTCCCAGGACCCCCAGCCCCAGGTTGAGCATTGGCCTGGTGTCCTCTGCTCGCTGCCAGGCCGCCGGACCGCCCTGGACAATCCCGTGGGGGAACTGCACCCGCACTTCCATCTCTTGCCCCGGGTCCAGAACCTCCTGCGCCTCAAAGACCACCGTGTTTGTCCCGATGCCGGAGACGGTTGCCTCGGCAGAGTAGGCCGCCGCCTTCTCCGCCACTGCTCCCTCCGGCAGCCGCACCGTCACCCGGGAGGCCTGCACCGGGAAACTCCGGTCGGGGAAGACCGCCTTCCACCACAACTGATCGCCCCCCTCGTAGTAGCGCAGGCCGCCGCGGACCCGGTAGCGCACCACATACGTATGGCGGGCATTGCTGCGCGGAGCCGGCATCTGCCACCGAATCCGGTACTCCCCCTCTTCTTTGGTGACAGAGACCTGGCATGGCTGTCCGTCCTCCCAGACTTGGACGTCGCTGATAGAGTCCAGGCGGCTGGCCGGGATGGCCCGGTAGCCGTAGGTGAAGGTGCCGGAGGTGAACCGGATGACCTGGGTCTCCTGGACCAGAAAATCTCCGTTCTCCAGAATGGCTATCTCCGCATCCAGCCGCTCCCAGATGAAGGTCTTGGATTGGGCAAAGGCAGGGGTGGGGAGCAAGAAGAGGAGAAGAGAGGAGACAAGAAGCAGGATATAAGAGACCAGGAAAAGAGATTTGCGGGTCATATTTCCTCCACAGGTTTCCAGGATGGCTGTTCGGCGGTTCCTGGAGGGTCACGGTTCACCGGCTTCATCATCAGCGATCACCTATGGTCAAAATGGACCAGGCTCTTTCAGAAATATCTGATACCATACTGTATACGCATCCGCCTACCCAAAAGTCGCGGGAAGCCCGGGCTTTCCGCTACTCCTATTCTGCCCCATCCGATTCTTGCCCCCTGCATCACCGGTGGTGAAACCTAACCCGCCGTCGTCTATTTGGCTTCATTTGGTTTCCCCACAACTCTCCTCTAAGACCTCCATCACCGTGTACAGCGGCCGGTTGCGAACTTCGTCGTAGATACGGGCCAGGTACTCGCCGATGATGCCCAGAAAGAGGAGTTGGGCGCCGCTGAGGATGATGGCCACCGTCAGCATCAGCCCCTGCCCGGCCAGGGGGGCCTGTCCGGCCAGCCGCAGACCCAGGAGGACCAGCCCCAACAGGACCCCCAGCACTAACAGGACTGCTCCGAAAGTCCAGGCCAGCCGCAGGGGCACATCGGAGAAGCCGGTGATGGCATCCAGTGCCAGCCGGAACATCTTGCGGAAAGGGTATTTGGTCTGTCCGGCGAAGCGGGCATGGCGGTGGTAGGGGACGCCGATCTGCCGGTACCCCACCCAGGAGGTCATCCCCCGGATGAAGCGCCGGTGCTCCCGCAGGCGGCGCATGTCCTGCACGACCTTCCGGTCCAGCAGCCGGAAGTCCCCCGCCTCCATCGGGATGCGAACATCGGTGAGAGCGGCGATGAGACGGTAGAACAGGCGCGCGGTGAAAAGTTTAAACCAGGTCTCCCCCTCCCGCTCGGCACGGACGCCGTAGACAACGTGATACCCTTCCCGCCAGCGGGCCACCAGGTCCGGGATGACCTCCGGCGGGTCCTGCAGGTCGGAGTCAATGGTAACAACGGCATCGCCCCGGGCATAGTCCATTCCGGCGGTGATGGCAATCTGGTGTCCGAAGTTGCGGGCGAAGCGCACCACCCGCACGCGCGGGTCCTGCTCATGCAGTTCCTGGCAAATCCGGAAACTGTCGTCGCTGCTGCCGTCGTCTACCAGCACCAGTTCCCAGGGCTCTCCCAGTTCATCCATCACCGCCCGCACCCGCCGGTAGAACTCGGGCAGGGTCTCCTCTTCGTTGAAGACAGGAGCGACAACGGAAATTCGCGGATGTTCCATCTTCTACTCCCAGAAACACGAAAGGTCTTGTTCTCCCAGCGGAGGTTTTGCGGCGGCGGCCTCCGGCCG
>DAOTWK010000430.1:0-10400 GCA_034435815.1 Anaerolineae bacterium
TTTCTGGAAGAATGCCGGAAAGAGTACACTCAGATTCAGGCCGAACTGAAAGAAGTGGATATGCTGATCCAGCAGACAGCCGGCGAGGTAGACCGTCTGGCTCAGCGTAGCACGCAGGCCGCCAATCATCTTCAGCAGGTAGAGGCTCATTTTGACACCGTTCCCCGCCAGGACATCCGCGAAGCGTATCAGGCGCTGGTGGAAACCCAACAGCGCCTGTTCACCATGCGCGGGCAACTGGAAAAACTTCAATCCGACCAACGCCACCTTCAACGGTATGCTCGTTTACTGCAACGCATCCAAGAGTTCTGGCAGGAAGGAGCGATTTCTCATGAACAGGCACAACCCTCCGCAGAAGTAGCCCCTGCCGTGGTGCGAGCAATTGAGGCTCAAGAGCGAGAGCGCCAAATCCTGGCCCGCCAAATGCACGACGGTCCCGCGCAAGCGCTGACTAACCTGGTCCTTCAGGCAGAAATCTGCGAACGGTTATTTGAAAGCAATCCCGATCAGGCCCGTGCGGAACTGGCCAACTTGAAGGCGGCAGTGGTAGGGACCTTTCAGCGAGTGAGGACTTTCATTTCTAACCTCCGTCCAATGATGCTGGATGACCTGGGACTGGTCCCGACTTTACGGCGATACGTGGAAGACGCCAGTGAAAGCGATGGATTCCGGGTGAACCTGACGATTACCGGACGGGAGCGCCGGTTCGCCCCTTATAAGGAAGTGACGGTCTTCCGGGTCATCCAAGAACTGCTAACCAATGCTCGGGATGTCTCCTATGCAACTCGCGCCCAGGTCAATGTGGACATCGGGGAGGACCGGATTCTGATTTCCGTAGAGGACGATGGCAGTGGCTTTGAGATGAGCGAACTAGGCCGGGGAGGCGCGGTGGCCGAAAGGATGGGACTGGACACCTTGCGGGAGCGGGTGGAAATGCTGGGAGGACGGTTTCAAATAGAAAGTACTCCTGGCCGTGGTACCCGCGCTCTTTTTGAACTCCCCCTGCCGTGACGGTCTCACCAGCGGTTCTCCCTACAGCCTATCGTTGCTCGATCATCCTACGAGTGAGGGAGGCCATGGCCCGCAAACTTCGCGTTCTGGTGTTGGACGACCAGATAGAAATGCTGGAAATGCTGAAGATTATCCTGACGGCCGCCGGCTTTGAGGTGATACCGGCCCTTGATGGACCCTCCGGACTCCGTTCCGCGTACCAACATCACCCGGATGCTATCCTGCTGGATATTATGATGCCCGGCATGGACGGGTTTGAGGTCTGTCGCCGAATGAGAGACTTCACCGAGGTGCCCATTATCTTCGTCACGGCCAAGGCGAACATTGAGGATATTGTAGCTGGCTTTGCGGCAGGGGCAGATGACTATCTGGTGAAACCATTCCACCAGGCTGAACTGGTCACTCGCCTGACGGCCGCTCTGCGGCGGTCAGTGGAGCGCAACGAGGAAATGGAGCAGGTGATTTTTCCGTCACCTTCCATTATGTTGGACTGCGACCGCCATGAACTGGAAGTGAGTAACCGGAAAGTTTATCTGACCCCCAATGAATTCAAGATTCTCCGCCTGCTAATACGGCACGCCGGACGGGTGTTGAGCACGGATGCAATTCTCTCCCAGGTCTGGGGACCCGAATATGTCGGCGAACCCGACTTGGTCAAGCAATACATCTACCGCCTGCGCCAGAAGATAGAGCCAGATCCGGACGAACCCCGCTATATCCGTACCGTGCGCGGCGAGGGATACTACTTTGAACCAAGGGAGTAATCCCCCGACCTCTCCCCGTTCAGTTCAGATCGCGTTCCCTTGCCAGGCGGCAATCAAAACGGAATCGTAGCGGCTTCGCCGCCACGATTCCATTGTTCTGCAGAGATTTGTTGCGATAGATCCGCCGCCGCAATGAATCTTTTACTCCCTCCCCCAACCGTTCGGGCGACTGGCGTCAGGTAGACGCCGGTCGTTTTCATTCCCGATGCGGTAATCCTCCCAGGTCTCCAGGTTCACCCACACATCCCCAACCCGCAGAGCGTCCACCTCATTCAGGGAATGGGCCGGGGTGAGGAGAAGGACGGTCTTCCGGGCATAATTGGCCTCCAAGACAACGCCCAGGGCCAGCGCAAATCCCCGGCGGTCCTCCATTGCCACCAATCGGCAGCGGCTGAAGGAAGGGGCCGGAAATACGGCCAGGCGGTCCCAGGAGATTTCTAGCGGGTAAGCATTGGCAAAATAACGGGCAAAGAGGCGAGCCCGATAGGCCCGACGGGTCAGCGGGTCGCGTGGCCGGACCGCCGGAGCGGCGGGTAGTTCCACCACGCGCGTGCGGGCCGAACGACGTAGCGGGCCCAGAATCGGCTCCAGTTCCCGCTCCCGCTGGATCGCAAAGACGGCACAGGGCTCCAGCAGGTCCACCTTTGCTTGCTTCAGTGCCGGGCCCCCCTGCTCCGGCGCGATCAACCCCGTGGTGTCCAGAACCGTCGCCGTGGCGCCCAATTCCTGCGCCCGCCGGGCCAGTTTATAGACGCCAATAAGGGTGGGCAGCATGTGCCCCCGGGGGGAGTTGTCGCCCACAAAGACCCGCACGCGCGGGCCGCCAGGGGGAAACCGCGTCTCTCCGGGCTGCCGCAAGGCCAGCGTCATCGTCGTCGGCGGGCCCAGGCTGGCCTGACCGATGTCGCCGTCAATAAACGCCACCCGTTCGTGAAACGCGCAGAGACGGGTATATAGATAGCGGGCGAAGGTGGATTTCCCCGTATCCGGCGCGCCGATGACCATCAGGATGCCGGAGAGGCCTTCCAGGTTCAGTTGTTCCCAATAAGGGGGGATTTCTATATTGACCACAGACAACTACCGACTGCCGGCCGTCCCCATAAGGGAGCGAAGAATGGCCAGATTTTCTATATCTTCGTGCAGGTCGTCGCTTTTAGGAGTCTCTAACAAGCCCGGCAGCGCGGCCAGGCGCGGGTCGTTAACCACCATCCGAAACGTTTCCAGCCCCAACACCCCCTTGCCGATATGCTCATGACGGTCCACCCGGCTGCCCAGGCCATTTTTGCTGTCGTTGAGGTGGACCGCCAGGAGACGGGAAAAGCCGATGATCCGGTCAAACTCCTGCAGGGTTGCTTCATACCCTTCCCGGGTTCGCAATTCATAGCCCGCGGAAAAGGCGTGGCAGGTATCCAGACAAACCCCCAACCGCTCCCCCTCCGGAGTGTTCTCTATCAGCCAGGCCAATTGTTCAAACCGGTAACCCAGATTGGTCCCCTGCCCGGCGGTCGTCTCCAGCAGAATGCGGGCCCGAAAGCCCCGTGTGGCGGCATGGACTTCTCCCAGCGCCCGGGCCACCCGCCGCAGCCCCTCCTCCTCACCGGCGCCCATATGGGAGCCTGGATGAAGCACCAGGTACGGGATGTCCAGCGCCTCGCACCGCTCCAGTTCTATGATGAGGGTGTCCAGAGACCGCCGCCAGAGGTCCTCATCCGGCGCGGCCGGATTCAGCAGGTAGGACGCGTGTCCCACGGCCGGATGGATGCCCGTCTCGGCGGCCTTCTCCTTGAAAAGACGCACGTCCTCCTCGGTCAGGGGCTTGACGGCCCAGGCCCGGTTGGACTTGACGAAGAGTTGGACAGAGTCGCATCCTACTATGCGGGCCCGGTCAAAGGCCAGGTGGAGGCCACCGGCGATGGACTCATGCGCGCCCAGCCTCATCCTCCACCTCCTCCGATTGGCCGACCAGCTGCTCCAGTTCTTCCTCCAGGCTCTCCAGTTCCTGCACCATCGCCGGGGGAATAGAGTGTCGGGGTAAACGGGCTCTCAGGTCGGCGATCCGGCGCTTCAGCTCAGCAATTCGTTCTGCCCGATTCATTTCGTTATCTCCTCTGCCTTCGCTCCGCGTCCAACAGCCCGGCAGGTGTCCCCTCCAGTATCATCTCCGCCACCCGATCAGCCGCGACGAAAGCCCAGCACAGCCCCCAGCCCCCCAGTCCCAGGGCAAAATAGACGCCGGGTAGATGCGAAAGCGTGCCCACAACGGGCACGCCGTCGGAGGTACAGCCAATCATCCCGCTCTGGCGCTGGATGACGTTCCCCTCTACCGTCGGGAAATACCGGCGGACGAATCGGGAAAGCCCCTCTCGCAGCGCCGCATCCGGGTCGGGGGAATTCTCGGAGAACGGACGCCGGGGATACCGCCAGGCACCCAGAAGCAGGCGGCCGTCCGGAAGAGAACGGGCATATTCGTAGCCGTAATCGGCGTAACAGGGGGAATCCAGTGCAGGTTCATCCAGGCCCACTTCCGGGCGGGCAACCACCCACAGGGCATACCCCGGATTCACCCAGCGGGAAAGAGCGGTCTCCAGGGTGGGCGCGTACCCTCCGGCCGTTATCACCACCGCGCCGCAGCGGACGGTCCGCCGGTATGCCCAGACCCGGATGCTGGCCCCTTCGGCCTCCAGGGCCTGGACTTCGGTGCCGGTGTGGACAACAACCGGCGCAGAGGCTAACAGCGCGCGCGTCAGGTCGGCCGCATCCACCACTCCATCGTCGGGATAGCGCAGGGCTGCCAGGAACCCCCGCCGCAGCGGATCGGTTTTGCCGAACCAAGCATCAAAGCCGTCCTCTCGCAGCAATTCTGCCGAGGCCCGCAGCGCCTCTACCTCTTCCTTCGTTACAGCCAGGGCCATACTTCCCGTCCGCTCCACCGGCACGCCCAGGCGGGTCGCCGCCTCCATCAGCCGTTCCCGCCCCTCCACAGAAAGTTCCCATAGAGCCCGCGCTGTCTCCCGGCCGAAGGACTGGACGGCCCAGCGGTAATGGCCGGGCATACCGGTCAACAGCAGACCGGCGCTGCGGCCCGTTGCGCCGCCCGCCACCTGCTGGGCCTCCAGAACCGCTACCCGCATGCCCTGTCGGGCCAGCCGGACTGCCACCGCCGCGCCCACGATCCCTGCGCCCACCACCACCACATCGCACGCATCCACCGGGTACTCTGCACCGTCCAATCCCGGCCTCCTCCGGGGCATTTTCTCTCATTATACAGAGGTTAAAGGTCGCTGTCAACTGGACAATCCGGCCCAGGCAGGTATAATTATCTTCACACGAAGACACGAAGGGCACGAAGAATTGTTAATGAAACATCGTGCCTTTATGTCCCGATGTGAAGGAAAACCTATGACCCATTGCCCCAGTTGTGGACGATTCGTCGGTCCGTACGAAGCATGCCCCTACTGCGGCGCCCGGCAGGCTCCTCGCGTTTCCCTGAGCGCGGTGAAATGGGCTGCCCTCCTGCTGGCCACCGTCGGGCTGGCCCTGCTGTGGATCGCCGCCACCCGCCTCCCCCTGCCCCGCATCTCCATCCAGCAGGCCTCCGCTACCATGAACTTCGCCTACGTGGAAATTGCCGGGCAGGTGGTGCGCGGTCCCACCTACAACCCCGACTCCCGCTCCCTCTCCTTCACCGTGGCGGACGACACCGGCGAGATGCGCGTCTGGGCCTTCCGCAATGTGGTAGACGACCTGCGCGCCGCCGGGCGCATCCCTGCCCTGGGCGACCGGGTCACCGTCGCAGGCACCCTGCGGGTCCGGGAGGAGGACGTCTCTCTCACTCTCAACGTTCCTGAACACCTGGAGGTCATGCGTCCGGAGGCGGAAGAGCGCACGATCGGCTCCCTCACCGCCGCCGATGCTCTCCGGCGGGTACGGGTCCGGGGCCAGGTCTGGGACGTCCGCGAGCCCTACTCCGGCCTCACCATCATCACCTTGCGGGACGCTACCGGCGCAATAGACCTGGCGGTGGACTCCAGCCTCCGCTACCTGACCGGAGACCTCCGCCCGCCGGATGTGGGCCAATCCATAGAAGTGGTCGCCACCGTCTCCCTGTACCGGAACACCCCCCAACTGGTCCCGCCGTCGGTGCGGGACGTTGTCCTGTTGGAGGAGACGGTTCCCGTCGCCGAGATGCGCCCCATCGGCACTCTCTCCGCCGCCGACGAGGGCCGATTGGTCACCATCCGGGGGACCGTCCGTCAGGCCGAACCGTTCTCGGCCGGCTACCGCATATTCCTGGAAGACGGCACCGGTTCGGTGCTCGTCCTTCTCTGGCGGAACCTCTATAGCGCCCTGCCGGACCCCTCATCCTTGCGGACGGACGCGGAACTGGAAGTGACCGGCGAGGTCGCCGTCTACCGAAATACCCTGGAGGTGATCCCTATCCACCCGCGCAATGTGGTTTTGCTGACGGCGGCCCAGTCGGCCCGCGCCCTCTCCATCGGCGCACTGGCGGATGAACCCCTCGGGGCAACGGTGACCGTGGAGGGGACCGTCGTGAGGGCCGAATCCTTCCAAAATGGCTTCCGCCTCACCCTGGACGACGGCACCGGGCAGGTCGTTCTACTTCTCTGGCTCTCGGTGTACGACCAACTGCCTGACCCCTCCGGCCTACGGGAAGGCGCGCGGGTCCGGACGACAGGCACACTGGAAGAGTACCGGGGCCAGAGAGAGGTAGTGCCTACCCAAGGGGCCGATGTGACTATCACCCAACCGGCGGAGGTTCCGCCCCGGCGGGAGATTGCTTCCATCACCGCCGCTGACCTGGGTGCGACGGTGACTGTAGAGGGGACCGTCACCCGGAGCGACCCCTTCTCCCAGGGCTACCGGGTCTGGGTGGACGACGGGAGCGGCGAGATACTGGTCCTGCTCTGGCAGAACATTTACGAGCGGGTGACAGGCCGAGAGCGGTTGGCCCCCGGTGCGCGGGTGCAGGTGACGGGCGCCGTGGAGGAGTATCGGGGGACCCTGGAACTCGTCCCCCCACTGCCTGGAGATGTGACCGTGAGATGAGGACGCGGATGGACGCGGATGGACACAGATGGACACGGATGGACACAGATGGACACGGATGGACACGGAAAAACACGGTTATTAAAAATTTTTCTTATCTATAAATCCGCATTTATCCGCGTCCTCTCTTTTCTGTGAAATCCGTGTATGCCCATGTTTTTCCGTGTTTCCTCTTTCCCCGGAGGTGCTTGATGCGCCGGATTCTCCTGATATTCTTGCTGATACCCGTTCTGACTGGATGTGGGAAGCCAACACCCACCCCCACGCCGGTCAGCCTGCCGCCTACGCGGCCACCGGCCACCCCGACTGTCGCGCCGTCTCCCACCCCCGTTCCGCCTACGCCGACGGCCACGCCGAGACCCCGGCCCACCCTGACGCCCACTCCGTCGCCCACGCCGGAGCCGTCTCCCACCCCACTCCCGCCCACACCGACGCCGGTGCCCATCGTCATCACCCCCATCGGCCGATTGCCGGAGCACATGGGCCAGGAAGTAACAGTGGAAGGGCGGGTCGTCTCCACTGCCTCCTTCTCCAAAGGGTTCAAATTCACCCTGGATGACGGCACCGGTCAGGTCGTCCTGTTGATGTGGCTCAACGTGTACGATGACTGCCGGGACGCACGGAAGATCAATCTGGGCGCGCGGGTGCGGGCCACCGGCACCGTTGGGACCTACGAGGGCCAGTTGCAGGTCGTGCCGGAGTGGGGCCGACAGGTGAAAGCCCTGCAGGCCGCCGCTCCCTCGGCCCCGGCGCGCCAGGTTGCCTCCATCACCGCCGCCGACGAGGGCCAGCGGGTGATGATAGAGGGGACGGTCGCCCGGATAGAGAAGAGCGAGTCCAACGTCCGGCTCTTCGTCAACGACGGAAGCGGCGAGATTCTGGTCCTCCTCTGGCCGAATATCTACGAACGGGTACCCAATCGGGAGCGGCTGGATACTCCTGGAACGTTGGTCCAGGTGGTAGGGGTGGTCAAAATCTACAAGGGGACGATAGAAATCATCCCCGCACTGCCGTATGATGTGGTGGTCCGGTAAAATATGAGCGGCGGTGCCGGTCCGCCGATGGAAGTCATCCCGCTTTCTCCCCCCTTTTGCCACCGCAGGCGAGCGGGAGAGGGGGCATAGGGGTGAGGGCGCCTTGACCGGCACGAATTTTTGAGACACCCACCCAGTACAACTTCGCGAGATTCAATTCAACTATGGAGATTCTCCATTACTTCTTGTTTGCCGTTATCGGAGCGCTGGTGGCCGCGCCGCTGGCGCTCCTGCCTGCGCTCCATATCTACAACGTCGCCGGCCTGCTGGTCCTGGGGACGGCGGCGCTGGGGCCGCTCCTCCCCCCGGAGCACCTGGCCATGCTCTTCCTGGGGATGATTACCTCCTATGCCATCCTCAACACCATCCCCAGCATCTTCTTCTCTGCCCCGGACGAGTCCATGGTCTTCATCGTCCTGCCCGGGCAGAAGTACCTGATGCAGGGGCGGGGGTACGAAGCGGTCGCGCTCACCGGCATTGGGAGTCTGGGCGGCATCGCTGCCCTGCTTCTGCTGACCCCCATTGCTCCGCGCCTGTTTCCGATCCTGCGGGCCATCCTCCAGCAACACCTGCACTGGATTCTGTGGACGGTCATCGCCTTTATGGTGCTCTCGGAGTGGCCCAAGGGGAGCGACCGGGCCCCTGCCGGATGGCGGCGCTGGTGGGACGGCTGGCGCAACCTGGCCGCCGGGTTGGCAACATTTCTCCTCTCCGGCCTGCTGGGCTTCGTCCTGATGTACCGGTCCATCCTCCCCGTCCACGCGGCTTACCAGAACCTCCTGCCGGCCTTCGTGGGGCTTTTCGCTGTGCCCTGGGTGCTGCAGAATCTGCTGGCGCAGGTGGAGTTGCCGTCTCAGTACATCGCCCGCGATGTGGACGCCACGCCAGGGCTGATCGGACGAGGGGTCTTCGCCGGAACCCTGGGAGGCCTCTTTGCCGCCTTCTTTCCGGTGGTGACGGGGGGCATCGGCGGCCTCCTCGCCGGACATGCCACCGCCCAGCGGGACGACCGGCTGTTCATCATCTCCCAGGGCGCGTCCAAAGTCGTCTACTACGTGGGCGGATTCCTGCTCTTCTTCGTCCCTGGCCTCTACTTGACGCGCGGGGGCATGGCCTGGATGATGAGCACCCTCTGGCGCTCGTACACCCCCCAGGACTACTACCTGGCCGTTGCTGCCATCCTCCTGACAGGTGTCCTCTCCTACTTCCTGCTCCTGGCACTGACACGCGGGGTCATCCGGGTTATGGGAAAAGTGAACTACCGCTCCGTCAGCCGGGCCGTGCTGGTCATCCTGATCCTGGTGGTTGCGGGCATACCGGCGCTGGGGGAGTACGTGGGGAGCCGGGACGGGGTGGCCGCGCTGCGGGCCGCGCTGGGGGGACTGGTCATCTGCGTCGTCGCCAGCGGCATCGGACTCATTCCCGTCCTCTGGGGCGCGCGGCGGATGAACTGCATGGGCTTGCTTCTCCTTCCCATCGCCTTGAACATGTCCGGCCTCGGCGCGACCGTGGCTGGCTGGCTGGGCCTGCTGGGGTAACGGAGCACAGAATGCGGAGTGGAATGAGGTCAACCGGGACCAGCACACGAGTCGCACTCTTCCTGATCCTGCTCTCGGCCGCAGCCGGACTGCTCCTGCTCCTCTTGGGTCGGGGGCCATCGCCGGGGCGCGTCGCCACCCCAACCCCGTCAGCGACGGCAACGCTATCACCCACGGCGACGGCGGTCCCCACCATCCCGCCGCCATCCCCCACCCCCAGTCCGCTCCTCCACACCGTCCAGCCCGGGGAGACGCTGGCCAGCATTGCGGCGGCCTATGGCGTCCCATTGGGCGAACTGATCGCCGTCAACAATATCCAAGACCCCCACCTTATCCGGGTCGGGCAGGTGCTGGTCATCCCTGGAGCCTGGGTGCCCCCTGCCCCTGCCGAGAGTCCTACCCCCTTCCCGTCCGGCGGCCCTACCCCCACGCCGGTCCAGCGGCCCACCCTTTCCGCGCCGACCCCATCCGGCCCGCCCGCGGTGGAGATTGCCGGCGTGCTGGGCGCAGGAGACCTGGCGCGTGAAAGCGTCCGTCTGCGCAATCGGGGCGGGACCGCCTCGCTGGAAGGGTGGACCCTCTCGGACGCCAGCGGCGACCGCTACACCTTCCCTCGCCTGGTCCTCTTCCCCGGAGGGGAAATCACCCTCCACTCCGGGTCCGGAATATCCACTCCGACCAACCTCTACTGGAACCGGGTTGCGCCGGCCTGGCAATCGGGGGAACTGCTCACTCTGCGGGATGCAAAAGGGGATGTCGTAGACACTTACGTAGTCCCTTGACAATTTTCTCCTCCTGTGATATACTATACCCCAGTATGGTATCCAACAGGAGGAGTCTATGCCCGTCTACGAGTACCGATGTCCCAAGTGTGGTGAGCGGTTTGAGAAGTTTGTGCGGTCCTTTAGTGCCCAGGGGGAGGTGGTTTGCCCCCGCTGCGGCAACACCGAAGTGGAAAAGGCCGTTTCCCTCTTTGCCGGCCTGAC
>DAOTWK010000431.1:0-3498 GCA_034435815.1 Anaerolineae bacterium
GGAGGCAGGATGAGCACCAAATTGATAGATAAACTGAACGAGGCCATCGCCCGCGAACTGCAGGTCTCCATCCAGTATATGTGGCAGCATGTACGGATCAGCGGACCTTACGCAGCATCTATCGGCGATGTCTTCAAGAAAACAGCCATCACCGAGATGAAGCATGCCGAGGCCATCGCCGAGCGGGTGGACTATCTGGGCGGTGTCCCCACCACCAAACCTGCACCTATCACCGTAGGGAACGACTGGCGGGAGATGCTCCAACTGGACCTCAAGGCCGAAGAGGAAGCCATCGCGATGTACCGGGACATCATTGCCCAGGCCCGCCAGGAGGGCGACATCGTCACGGCCAAACTCTTTGAAGAGATCCTGATGGACGAGGAGGAGCACCACAACGAGTTCCGCACTCTGCTGGAGTAGAGTAAAGTAACCTGGGCCATATGCGTGGCCCAGTGAAACCACAACGAGTTCCGCACTCTGCTGGAGTAGAGTAACGCGGGCCACCTGGCCTGTTCCAGACGTGCTGATCACATCCCAATTAGAGGAAGCAAGAGCGGACCGCATCCGCATTTACCTGCCAGAGGAGCATTAGTGATGAAACCTCAGGCCTCGCCCGAACCGCTGATCTTTGAAATCTCCCGTCCCGGCCGATGCGCAGTGGCGCTGCCGGAGCTGGACGTCCCTCCGGCGGAACTGCCCCTGGAATTCCTGCGGGATGACCTCAATCTGCCGGAAGTGGGCGAGGTGGACCTCATCCGCCACTACACCCGCCTCTCCCAACTGAACTACGGGGTGGATACAGGTTTTTACCCGTTGGGCTCCTGTACGATGAAATACAACCCCAAAATCAACGAGGAGATGGCTCGCCTGCCCGGATTTGTCCACCTCCACCCCTATCAGGACGAAAAGACGGTCCAAGGAGCTCTGACGCTGATGTATGTTCTGCAGGAGTTCCTCAAGGAAATTGGGGGCTTTGCCGCTGTTAGTCTGCAGCCTGCGGCGGGGGCGCACGGCGAATTGACCGGCGTGCTGATGATGCGCGCCTGGCAGTGCGACCGGGGCCAATCTCACCGCGATGTCATCCTGGTCCCCGACTCCGCCCACGGCACCAACCCCGCCACTACGACGATGAGCGGGCTGAAAGTGGTGGAAATTCCCTCCGACGACCGGGGCAATGTGGACCTGAAGGCACTGGAAGCGGCGTGCCGAGAGCACGGCGACCGGCTGGTGGGGATGATGCTCACCAACCCCAACACCCTGGGGCTCTTTGATGAGCATCTGGAGGAAATCACCGCCCTCATCCATGAGTACGGCGGTCTGATGTACGGCGATGGCGCCAACATGAACGCCCTCCTGGGCATTGCCCGCCCCGGCGACCTGGGCTTTGACGTCCTCCACTACAACCTTCATAAGACCTTCAGCACCCCGCACGGCGGCGGCGGCCCCGGCTCGGGACCGGTTGGCGTCTCGGCGGCCCTGGCCGACTTCCTTCCCAGCCCCATTGTTGCTGTAGACCCACAGCGTTCCACCGAAAAAAGCCCGTTCTTCACCTTCTACTATCCACCCAAGTCCATCGGTCGGGTGAAAGCATTCTACGGCCACTTCGGAATTATGGTGCGCGCCTACACCTATATCCGGATGATGGGGCCGGAGGGATTGCGCCAGGTGGCGGAGGACGCCGTCCTCAACGCCAACTACCTCAAGAGCCGCATCCAGCACGTCTACCACGTCCCGTACAATCGTACCTGCATGCACGAGTTCGTCTGCGAGGGGCACTTCCCCGATGCCCCCGACGTGCGGGCACTGGACATCTCCAAACGGCTCATAGACTACGGCTTCCACCCGCCGACGAACTACTTCCCCCTCATCGTCCGCGAGGCGCTGATGATTGAGCCGACGGAGACGGAGAGCAAAGACACGCTGGATGCTTTCGCCGATGCCCTCCTGTGCATTGCCGAGGAGGCCCGCACGAATCCACAATTGCTGCACGAGGCGCCCCACAATGCGCCCGTCCGGAGGCTGGACGAAGTGCGAGCGGCGAAGGAACTGATTCTCAGATATCAACCGTAAAACGAGGTGACAGTCACCTGCAAGGTGACTGTCGCCTCATTCATCCGCCACGGACCCTTTGCGGCCGTGAGCCCATTTCAGGAGTATGCCTATGCCCTACTTTCCCGTGCCGCTGGGATCGCCTGAGGCGACCGAGACGGCAAAAGGAAAGGGCTCTATCCCAACGGGGTTGCCCCGCGCCCTCCCTTTTGCCGCTCATCGCCTCCCCTCTACCCCTTGCATCCCTGTATCCTTGTATCCCTATACCATAAGGAGGTCACGATGAGTTCTACACCTTCTCGCAGTGTCCGTCTCAGCACCTATGACCTGGCCGTGGCTGGTGTCTTCGGCGCGCTGGCCATCGTTCTGGCCTTCACCCCGTTGGGGCTGATCCCGGTCCCCAACCCCAGCGAGGCGGCCACCAGTCTGCACCTGCCGGCCATCATCGCCGGTATCCTCTCCGGCCCCATCGTCGGCGCCCTGGTCGGACTGGTGCTGGCAGTCTCCACCTGGTATCTCTACAGCACGGCCTTCATCACCTTCGCCGGGGGGAACCTGCTGGTGGCGCTGGCGGCGGCCTTCCTGCCCCGCCTGCTCATCGGCGTCACCGCCTACTACGCTTTCCGTCCCCTGCGGCGACGGCCCTCCCTGGCCGCCGCCGTCGCCGGTCTGGTCGGCACGCTGACCAACACCTTCGGCGTCCTGGGCATCCTCATCTTCCTGGGGACGTTGCCGGTGGCCTTGCTGGCGCCCGTCTTCTCTATGAACGTGCCCATTGAGATCGCCCTGGCGCTGGTGGTCACCATCCCCACCGTTGCCGTCCTGCGGGCTATGGGGAAGGGCCGCGTCGCTGCCCTCCGCGATTGACTTCACGCTTCACGCTTCACGCTTCACGTTTCACGTTTCACTTTTCACTTTTCACGTTTCACTTTTCACTTTTCACGTTTCACTTTTCACACTTCACGATGAGCATCCCGTTCATCCAGACCCGCGCCTTAGAATACACCTACTTCGCTGAGGACGGCCAGGCCATCCCCGCCCTGCGGGGGATTGACCTGACGGTCGGCCGGGGGGAGTTCGTCGCTCTCATTGGGCCCAACGGGTCGGGGAAATCCACCCTGGCCCGCCACTTCAACGCGCTCCTCCTTCCCACCGCCGGGGAGGTCTGGGTGGACGGTCTGCTCACCTCCGACCCGCGCCAGGTCCAGGCCATCCGGCAGCGGGTGGGCATGGTCTTCCAGAACCCCGATAACCAGTTGGTCGCTGGCACGGTGGAGGAGGACGTGGCCTTCGGGCCGGAGAACCTGGGGGTCCCTCCGGCGGAAATCCGGCGGCGGGTGGACGAGGTGCTGGAGGTCGTCGGAATGACAGCGTATCGCCACCACCCGCCGCATATGCTCTCCGGCGGTCAGAAACAGCGGGTCGCCATCGCAGGCGCGCTGGCGACCC
>DAOTWK010000432.1:0-1962 GCA_034435815.1 Anaerolineae bacterium
CCGGTAGAGGCCTCGGTGGATGCCGACGACCTGGAAATTCTGGGCGAGTACGCCGACTTCCTGGAACGCACCCATTTGGATGAACTGCGGCCTGAACAGGACATCCGCTTCACCATCGGCGGCGGCTACGGGCGCCTGCTGGAACACATCGCTGTCCACCGCTACTTTATGGGCCTGGAGCAGGGGCGCTTTATACCGGAAGAGGAAGCCGTCTGCGACTGGTACGATAACGTCTACATGCCGCTGGTGCGCATCATCCGGGAGCAGGACATCCTGAAGCACTTTCCCGGTCGGACGGAGGCCGACCTCTACTTGTGGATTATGGACCACCAACACTTTCTGCGGGAGCAGTTCGGCCCCCAAGTACAGCCGGAAGAGGCGGCGCGCCACTTCACTGACCGGTACTCGGCCCGTCTCCTGCACCGCCTGGCCCGGCTGACCCGCCGTTTGCTGAAGAAAAGTTGGAAAAATTAGGGAGGAAAACCAATGCCAGCAAAAGTGACGCCCCGAAGTGTGGACTATTCCCGCTGGTATACCGATGTGGTGCAGATGGCCGACCTGGCCGACTACGCACCGGTGCGGGGGTGTATGGTTATCAAACCCTACGGCTATGCCCTCTGGGAAAACATCAAAGAAGGGCTGGACCGGCGCTTCAAGGCCACCGGCCACGTCAACGCCTACTTCCCGCTCTTTATCCCGCTCAGTTTCATCCAGAAAGAGGCGGAGCACGTCAAGGGATTCTCGCCTGAACTGGCAATTGTCACCATCGGCGGCGGCGAGCAACTGGATGAGCCGCTGGTCGTCCGGCCTACGTCGGAGACCATCATCGGCCACATGTACGCCAAATGGGTGCAGTCGTACCGGGACCTGCCCATCCTCATCAACCAGTGGGCCAACGTTGTCCGCTGGGAGATGCGCACCCGCCTCTTCCTGCGCACGACGGAGTTCCTCTGGCAGGAGGGCCACACCGCCCACGCCACCGCCGAAGAGGCGATAGAGGAGACGCTGCGGATTCTGGATATTTACACCGAGTTTGCTATAGAGGACGCGGCCATCCCGGTCATCAAGGGGCGCAAGAGCGATAGTGAGCGGTTTGCCGGCGCGGTGACCAGTTACACCATTGAGGCGATGATGGGGGATAAACGAGCCCTGCAGGCGGGAACGTCCCACTTCCTGGGGCAGAACTTCGCCCGCGCGTTTGACATCAAGTTTCTGGACCAGAACAACGAGTTGCAGTATGCATGGACCACCAGTTGGGGCGTGAGCACCCGGATGGTCGGGGCAGTGGTGATGGTCCACGGAGACGACCAGGGGCTGATTCTGCCGCCCAAACTGGCCCCCGTCCAGGTCGTGGTGGTCCCGATCTGGCGGGAGGAGGCGCAGCGGACGGCGGTGATGGAGGCCATTGGGCGCATCAAGATGGCCCTGGAGCCAGAGGTTCGGCTGAAGGTGGACGACCGGGAGGGGCTCTCGCCGGGGTGGAAGTTCAACGATTGGGAGATGCGAGGGGTACCGCTGCGGATTGAGGTTGGCCCGCAGGATGTGGCGCGGGAGCAGGTGGTGCTGGCGCGCCGGGACCGGCCCGGCAAAGAGGGGAAAACCACTGTGCCAGTGGCGGGCCTGACCGATGCTGTCCGGGAGATGCTGATGACTATTCAGGCCGACCTCTACCGGCGGGCGCTGGCTTTCCGGGAGGCCAACACGTTCTATCCGGAGGACTTTGAGGGGTTGCGGGAAGCGGTAGCGAACGGCTTTGCCTACGCCTGGTGGTGTGGCGATGCAGCCTGCGAGGCGAAGGTCAAGGAGGAGACGACGGCGACCATCCGCTGTATCCCGCTGGAGCAGGAGCCGGGGACGGGTCAGTGCGTCGTCTGCGGGCGGGAGGCGCAGGAGCGCGCGGTATTTGCCCGGGCGTATTAATGGGGGCGTCGCGGGGGCGGGGGGCGGCGGCCCTTTGGGCCG
>DAOTWK010000433.1:0-4306 GCA_034435815.1 Anaerolineae bacterium
GGAAAGATGCGGAACTGTTCTCCTAACCCTCTGCGTGTAACCCTTAGATGTCAACCGTAAGGAGGAGAGATGAAACTGCTGCGCATCTTCACCGTTCTGGCTGTTGGCGCCCTGCTCCTGGGCCTGGTGGCCTGCAAGCCTGCTGCCACCCCCACTACCGCCCCGCCTCCCGCCGCCACCAAGCCCCCCACACCCGCGCCGACGAAACCCCCGGAGGTCATCCGTTTCATCTTCGGGCGGGGCGGCGACTCGGTGCAATTGGACGCCGCTATCGTCACCGATGGCGAGTCCTTCCGGGTCACCGGACAGTGCCTGGAGCCTCTCTACCAGTTTGAGCCCGGATCCACCCGCCCCATCCCGGCACTGGCCGAGGAGTGCATCCCCAACGAGAATGCTACCGAGTGGACCTGCAAACTGCGCAAGGGCGTCAAGTTCCACGACGGGACCGACTTCAACGCCGATGCCGTCATCTTCAACTTTGAGCGCTGGCGCTTTACCAACCACCCCTATCACTTCCCCAGCCAGGTCTTTGAGTACTATGCGGAGATGTGGGGTGGGTTTGACGACGACAGCCTGATCACCAAAGTGGAGAAGATTGACGACTACACGGTGAAGTTCACCCTGGCGGCCCCGCTGGCGCCCTTCCTGGCCAACCTGGCGATGGACATGTTCGCCATCTCCAGCCCGGCGGCCATCCAGAAGTACGGCGAGAAGTACGGCATGCCAGAGGTGGGCTGTGTGGGTACCGGTCCCTTCAAGTTCAAGGAGTGGGTGGAGGGCGACCACATCACCGTCGTCGCCAACGACGAGTACTGGGGCGGTCGGCCCAAGATTGACGAAATCGTCTGGCGGGTGATCCCCGATGACTCCGCCCGCTTCCTGGCGCTGAAGGCCGGCGACATCCACGCCACCGAGCAGGCGACGGTGGAAGACTTGGCCGCGGCCGAGGCGGACCCCAACCTCTACATCCTGACCCGCCCGGCGCTGAATACCGCCTACCTGGCCTTCAACTACAAGATTAAAGAGTTCCAGGACATCCGGGTTCGGAAAGCGGTGGCCCACGCCATCAACAAGCAGGCCCTGGTCCAGAACTTCTATGGCAAGTACGGCCTGGTCGCCAAGACCTTCCTGCCGCCCTCCATGTGGGGCTACAACGACGCCATCCAGGACTGGGAGTACAACCCCGAACTCTCCAAGCAACTCCTGGCCGAGGCGGGCTTCCCGAACGGCCTGAGTGAGGTGACCATCGCGGAAGATGTAGCCGACGCCGAGGGGAACATCGTCTACAAGGCCGGCGAAAAAATCCCGCTGAAATTCTACTACATGCCGGTGACCCGCTTCTACTATCCCAGCCCCAAGGAGATCGGCGAGGCAATGGCCGCCGACCTGGCGAAGGCCGGCATCAACGTCCAACTGGAACTGGCGGGCGACTGGCCGACCTACCTGGGCCTGCGGCGCAATGGCCTCCTGATGGGCCTCTATATGCTGGGTTGGGGCGGCGACAACGGCGACCCGGATAACTTCCTGAACTACTTCTTCGGCGGCCTGAGCCGCGAGGACGAGGTGAAACAGCCCGACAAGCGGGAGGGCTGGTACGCCAACCAGGAGGTCGCCGTCCTCCTCTACAAGGCGCTGGTCAACCCCAACCAGGCCGAGCGGGAGGCGCTCTACAAGCAGGCAGAGCAACTGCTCCACGACGACGTCGCCCGCATCTGGATCGCCCACAACCAGACGCCGCTCATCTTCTCCAAGAAGGTCAGCGGCTACGTCCCGCAGCCCGTGGGCGCGGACATCTACAAGGGAGTGGAGATTCAGCCGTAACCGAGGGCAAGGCGGCGGTCACCCTGAGGTGACCGCCACCTTGCCTGGGGTGGACGAGATTTTGCGGCAGCGGCTTCGCCGCTGCCGCAAAATCTCAAATTGCGGTAACGGGCAAGGGTTATGCGTTACCTCATCCGCCGTCTGCTATCATTAATCCCCACTCTGTTCGGAGTGACCGTCATCATTTTCCTGCTGTTGCGCCTGATCCCCGGTGACCCCGCAGTCGCTATGCTGGGGGAGCACGCTTCCCAGGAGAGCGTCCAGCGCATCCGGGAGCAACTGGGCCTCAACCGCCCGATGTTCCTGGACCGGGAGGCGTTGAAGCAGGGGGACTTCAAGGGCTTCCTGGATAGCCAGTACCTCCGCTTCCTGGGGCGGCTGGCCCAGGGCGACCTGGGGGCCTCTATTCACCGGCGCATCCCTATTGCTCAGGAACTCTCTCAACGATTCCCTGCCACAGTGGAACTGGCCCTGGCCGCGATGGCGGTGGCAGTTCTGGTGGGAATCCCTATCGGTATCATCTCCGCCGCCCGACGTAACACCTGGATAGATAGCGTCAGCATGGTCGGCGCACTCATTGGCGTCTCCATGCCCATTTTCTGGCTCGGCCTGATGGAAATCATGCTCTTCGCGGTCATCCTCAACTGGTTCCCCATTGGCGGGCGACTGGACCATGCCATAGAGGTCCGACGCATCACCGGCCTTTTATTGATAGACTCTTTGGTCACCGGCCATTGGGTTGCCTTCTGGGACGCAGTCAAACATCTGGCGATGCCTGTGATGGCACTGGCCACCATTCCCCTGGCCATCATTGCCCGGATGACCCGCGCCAGCATGCTGGAGGTTCTGCAGGAAGATTACATCCGCACCGCCCGGGCCAAGGGGTTGCACGACCGGCTGGTTCTCTTCCGCCACGCGCTGAAAAACGCCCTGCTGCCGGTGGTTACCGTGGTCGGCCTGCAGACCGGGAACCTGCTGGCTGGCGCCATCCTCACCGAGACGATTTTCGCCTGGCCGGGCATCGGCAAGTGGGTCTACGATGCCATCGTGGGGAGGGATTACCCCGTCGTCCAGGGCGGTACCCTGCTCATTGCTCTGGTTTTCGTCCTGATTAACCTGCTGGTTGACCTCTCCTACGCCGCGCTGGACCCGCGCATCCGCTATGAGTGAAGGGCTCATGAACGAGCGACCCATCGTGCCCGAGATGCCCCTGCGCCGACGGCGGACCCTCTGGGGGGATGCCTGGCGGCGCCTGATTGCCAGCCCCACAGCCCGGCTGGGCATGGCCATCGTCGTCCTCTTCATCCTGGGCACCGTCCTGGCCCACTTCCTCTGGCCCTACAACCCCAAGACCGACCTGGATTACTCCCTGAAATTGAAACCCCCCAACCTGCGGCCCACTCCGGAAATCCCATCCATCCATCCCTTCGGCACGGACAAACTGGGGCGAGACGTCTTCCGGCGAGTCGTCCACGGCGGATGGAACTCGCTGCGGGTGGGAGTGATCTCCGTCGGCATCTCCCTGATCGTGGGCGGACTTCTGGGGTTGCTGGCGGGTTTCTACGAAAGCGTCCCCCTCACCACCGGCGAGCGGACGGGGTTGATGGCCGGTATTGGCCTCGTCCTGGGGAGCATCCCTGCCTGGATTGCTGGACAGCCGGTCCAGGCAGTGCTGTTTGCCGCGCTGGGCGCGATTTCCGCTACTGTAGCGGCCTCCTGGCCCAACGGGCGGCGATGGATGATCCTGCCAGCGGCGGGCCTGCTCATCGGCGCCATCCCCTCTTTCTTCGTCAGTCCCTACGTGGCCCTCGTCTGCGGGTTGCTGGGCCTGGTCGTCGGCGGCATCCTCACCTTCCCGCTGGGCGGCTCGCTTTTCTCCAACATCGTGATGCGGCTGATGGACATCATCCTGGCCTTCCCCAGCATCCTGCTGGCGATTGCCATCGTCGCCTTTCTGGGACCTGGGCTGGACCGGGCGATGATTGCCATCGGCTTCGTGGGTATCCCCACTTATGCCCGGCTAATGCGCGCAACGGTCCTCTCCCTGGTCCAGCGGGACTACGTCCTGGCGGCACAGGCCGTGGGTTCCGGCCACACCCGCATCCTCTTCCGGCATATCCTGCCCAATACCCTCTCCCCCATCATCGTCCAGTCCACCCTGGGGTTGGGGAGCGCCATCATCTGGGCCGGCGCGCTGGGCTTTCTGGGGCTTGGGGCGATCCCACCGGAGCCGGAGTGGGGGGCGATGCTGGGGGATAGTTATCGCTTCCTGACCAGTGGGGCCTGGTGGGCCGTCACCTTCCCCGGCATTGCGATTATGCTGAGCGTTCTGGGTTTCAACCTGCTGGGGGACGGCCTGCGGGACGCCCTGGACCCCCGCCTGACGCGGTAGAGAAAGCACCTCACACAAAGACACAGAGGCACAAAGCGTTTTCTCTCTTGGCGCCCTTGTGTCTCTATGATGAAGAACATCTTATCGGGAAGG
>DAOTWK010000434.1:0-1520 GCA_034435815.1 Anaerolineae bacterium
CAGTCACCTGATGAATGTTTAACTGGCGAGTTTACGGCTCAGTTTCTCCAGCATATCCGCCACCATCGTCGGAAGGTCATATTGGGGCGACCAGCCCCACTCCTCCCGCGCGGCGCTGTCGTCCACCGTGCGGGGCCAGGAATCGGCAATCTGCTGGCGGAAATCCGGCTGATATTCGCAGACGAAGTCGGGGATGTGCTTTTTGATTTCGGCAGCCAGTTCCCCGGCAGAGAAACTGAGGCCCGCCAGGTTGAAGTCGGTATGGTGCTTGAGGCGGGCGAAGTCGGCCTCCATCAGCATCAACGTCGCCCGGATGCAATCGGGCATATACATCATCGGCAGGACGGTGTCCTCCCGGACGAAGCAGGTATACCGTTTGTGTCGGATGGCCTCGTAGAAGATTTCCACCGCGTAGTCGGTGGTGCCGCCGCCGGGCAGAGTTTCGCTGCTGATGATACCCGGATAGCGGACACCCCGCACGTCCAGGCCGAAACGCTGGACGTAGTAGTTGCCCAAGAGTTCCCCGGTCACTTTGGTCAGGCCGTACATTGTTGTCGGGCGGAGGACTGTCTCTTGGGGGGCCGGGTCGCGGGGGGTTTCCGGCCCGAAGACGGCTATGGAACTGGGGACGAAGACCCGCACCATCCCGTGCTCCCGGGCAACTTCCAGAACGTTGTAGAGGCCGTTGATGTTGACATCCCAGGCCAGATGGGGGTTCTTCTCACCAGTAGCAGAGAGGATGGCGGCTAAATGGTAGATGGTGTCTATGTTATACTTGCGGACCACCGCCTCCAGTTCGTCTCGCTTTGTGACGTCCAGGAACTCAAAGGGCCCAGAATCGCAGAGACCTGGTTTCTGAGGAGGACGAAGGTCTGTGGCAACAACGTTCTCCCCGCCGTATTTTGCGCGCAGCGCCTGGGTCAGTTCGGAGCCAATCTGCCCGCAGGCCCCGGTGACCAGAATGCGCTTCATCTCTCGGTGGTTGGACATGGGAAGTCTCCTTGATTTTTAAGGTCGCAGAGTCGCAGGTCGCAATGTCGCAGGGTGCGAGCCGCAGGTCACAGGGCGCAGAACAAAGGTGCGCCTCGCCCGCAAGGGGGCGGCTGCAGGGTCACGGTTCCCAGACGTGCTGGACCTGAATGCCCTCTTTCTGGAGGGCCTGCAGAAGGGTTTCTCGGTCCACCCGCTCCACGCGAATGGCGATGACCCGGTCTTCGGGCCGTTTGCCCCAGAAGGTACCCAGGGAGTGGATGTTGCCGCCCAGCGCAGCGATACGGTCCACCACCCGCGCCAGGCTTCCCACCTGCTCCGGGATGACGACGGTGATGCGCAGGCTGGGGTGTCCTCCGCCCAATCCCTCCACAAAGACTCGGAAGATGTCCGTATCGCTGATGATGCCCACCAGGTGGTCGTCCTCCAGGACGGGCAGGCAGCCGATGCGGTGTCGGATCATCACTTGGGCTGCCTCCTCTATAGGCAGGTCCGGGGAGACGGTGACAACATCCCGGTGCATGACCTGT
>DAOTWK010000435.1:0-9444 GCA_034435815.1 Anaerolineae bacterium
AGCCGGTCCAATCGCTCCTCACTGCGCCGGTGGGATTCCGTCAGAGCTTCTACGTGGTCGCTGAGCCGTTGGAACAGGGCCGGTAGTTCCAGTAGTTCATTAGTAAGCACTACGCGCCGCACAAGGGCCCGCCATTCCGGATTTTCCTCTATAAGCCGGATCAGCAAAGGGATGTCTATAACATCGGTTTGCATATCTCTTATCCTGCCAGTTGGAGAAAAAACCGATGGAACCGGACATCTCCGGTCAGCTCTGGATGGAAGGCTGTTGCCAGGAGTTGGCCCTGCCGCACGGCGACCGCCGTTCCATCTTCCAGGTAGGCCAGTACATCTACCCCGGCCCCCACTCGCTCAATGACCGGGGCGCGGATGAAGACAGCGTGGAAGGGTGGATTTCCCAGGACGGGAATCTCCAAGTCGGCCTCAAAACTATCTACCTGGCGACCGAAGGCGTTGCGCCGGACGGTGATGTCCATCAACCCCAGGATAGGCTGGCCGGGCACGCCATCCACGATTTCTTTTGCCAGCAGGATCATCCCGGCGCAGGTACCCCAAATGGGCCGCCCGGAGCGAGCGAACGCCCGCAGCGGCTCCAGCAGGCCCCACTTCTGGGCCAAGAGGCCCATGGTGGTGGATTCTCCGCCGGGGATGATGAGGCCATCCAGGCCCTCCAGGTGCTCCGGCAAGCGAACCTCCACCGACGGCACACCCAGGCGGGCCAAGACGTTTTTGTGCTCAATGAACGCACCCTGCAGAGCCAGGACACCAATTCTCAGCATATTCACTCCACTTTCTTTGTTCCGAAAATTCTGTTCTCGCCATCCGGGCCAGACGGAACAGGTCGATCATTGAAGGGTCTCCAGCGGATGCTCTATGTGCTCAATGCGGGCTGTCAGATAATCCACATTCTGGAAATCGTCCGGAATTTCTTCCTCTTCCTCGGTACCCTCAGCGATCAACCTATCCATCTCCTCCAGCGAAGTGACGCCAAACCGGGCATACCGAACCTGCTTTTCTGCCTTCAGAAACTGCGACTGTACAGATGACTGATTATGTTCTACCATCCTCGTACGGCCAGCCGCTCTTCGGCTGGGATGAGGCTGATGTTAATGCCGACCATCGGCTCACCAAGCCCCCGGCTGATTTCAGCCAGAATCTTCGGGTCGTTGTAGTGGGTGACGGCCTGGACGATGGCCCGCGCCCGCTTGACCGGGTCGCCACTCTTGAAGATGCCGCTGCCCACGAAGACGCCATCCATACCCAGTTGCATCATCAGCGCAGCGTCGGCAGGAGTGGCGACCCCACCGGCGGCAAAGTTGACCACCGGCAACCGCCCCAGCCGGGCCGTCTCCACCACCAGTTCGTAGGGCGCCCCGATCTCTTTGGCGTAGGCCATCATCTCCTCTTCTGCCATCGTGGTCAGGCGACGGATTTCGCCCAGGACGGCGCGGGCATGCCGGACCGCCTCTACCACGTTGCCGGTGCCGGCTTCTCCTTTGGTGCGGATCATCGCCGCTCCTTCGCCGATGCGCCGGAGTGCCTCCCCCAGGTTACGGGCCCCGCAGACGAAGGGAACTTTGAATTTGCGCTTGTCAATGTGGTGTTCCTCGTCGGCGGGGGTCAGCACTTCGCTCTCGTCAATGAAATCCACCCCCAGTGCTTCCAGAATCTGGGCTTCCACAAAGTGGCCGATGCGGCATTTTGCCATCACGGGGATGGAGACGGCCTCCATAATCTCCAGAATCTTTTCCGGGTCTGCCATACGGGCCACGCCGCCCTGGGCGCGAATATCCGCTGGAACCCGCTCCAGGGCCATCACAGCGCAGGCGCCCGCCTCTTCAGCGATCCGAGCCTGCTCGGCATTGGTCACATCCATAATGACCCCGCCCTTCAGCATCTGTGCCAGACCGCGCTTGACTGTATCCGTTCCGATTTCCCGTTCCATTTTCCAACCTCCTGAATCCAGCGAATGGCTGGAGATTTTCCGTCAGTAATAACATTCTACCGCTATTTGGTCAAATCGTCAATGGACTTTTTAGGCAGTTTGGTCGGCCATTCTTGACAAATTTCCGGTCTGTGGTATGATTCAACCAACAATTGAATAGCCCCGGCGGCACTCTTATCCAGAGAGGTGGAGGGACCGGCCCTGTGAAGCCTCGGCAACCAGGGTGGAGACTGAACGGCCTGTAATGGGCGGTGTCGGTGCCACCCCAGGTGCCAATTCCGGCAGAACGGGATCGTTCTGGAAGATAAGAGGCGGCGCGCCCGTCGTGCCCCTTCTGTCTTTCCAGAAGGGGCTTTTTTTGCCCCTTTATCCCCCCAGGCCCGACCCCAGAGTGCACCGACCGGGAGCCCTGAGTCAGGAGAGAGGAACATGTCCAAGCGAAATATCGTTGTGACGGAGGCCAGCGGACAGTACATTGAGGACCTCCCGGTGGAGATCGTGGAGCGCAAAGGCATCGGTCACCCCGATAGCCTGTGTGACGGAATTGCCGAGCGGATTTCCGTAGAATACTGTCGCTGGTGTCTGGAGAACCTGGGCACTTTGCTGCATCACAACTTTGACAAGGTGCAGTTGGTGGCTGGGGAGGTAGAGGTCGGCTTCGGCGGCGGCCACATGATTCGCCCAATCCGCATCCAGATTGCCGGTCGCGGCACCCCGACGTACCGGGGCCGGAAGGTCCCCCTGGATACCATTGCCATTCAGGCGGCTCGCCAGTACATCCGGGAGACCATGCGCTATCTGGACCCCGACCAGCATATGGTCATAGATTCCTACGTGGGGCGGGGGGCTGAGGAACTGGTTCACGTGGTGGAGGAGGTGACGGCCAACGATACCAGTTTCGGCGTCAGCCACTGGCCCCGTTCCGGGCTGGAGCGTGCGGTCTATGAGACCTCTCGCTACATTAACTATCAACTGATTGACCGTTTCCCCATCGGCGAGGACGTGAAGGTGATGGGGGCGCGGCGGGGAGATGAGATGGTGCTGACGGTGGCTCTCCCCTTCATCGCTACCCACGTCGGGGATGTGGCCGAATACCTGGAACTTAAGCACGCGGCTCAGGAAGCCATCCAGTCCTTTGCCAGCCAACTGGACACCCGAAAAGTGGTAGTGGCGGTCAATACTGCCGACGATGAAGACGCGGGGGCTATCTACCTGACCCTCACCGGTACCTCTGCCGAGATGGGCGACGACGGCGCGGTGGGGCGGGGGAACCGGGTGAATGGTCTGATTACCCCCTTCCGCTCCGCCAGTCTGGAGGCGGCCTGCGGGAAGAATCCTATCTCCCATGTTGGCAAGGTTTACAACGTGCTGGCCATGCTGATCGCGCGGGACATTGTGGAGCGGGTACCGACGGTGCGCGAGGCTACCGTCTACCTCCTTTCTCAAATTGGGAAGCCCCTGGACCAGCCCCTGATTGCAACGGCGCAGGTGCGCCCTGTCTCCGGTGGACTGACTCCCAGCATCCAAGCCGATGTGGAGGCGATTCTGGATGAGCACCTGGGCCGGGTCCACCAGGTCCGGGACCGGATTATCAACCGCGAGTTTCCTCTCTTTTGATAAAGAGGTCCTGAGAAGGCTCATCTGCAGAACTTGCGCAGTTCGCTTGTAGACGGGCTGAAAAGCCCGTCGGGATGGCCTGGAACTATTGCGGCGGCGGCCACCGGCCGCCGCCGCAAAACCTTACCTTAGGCAGGCCCGGGGGAATGAGCCGGAATCTGGCGCAGTGTCTGGCCGATGTGAATGCAGTGCGGCTGGAGGTGATAGCCCGCCGTTGGGGGCTGGAGAACCTGCCCGATCGCCGGTTGGAAGCCGTCGCCGCTCTGGAAGCGCAGATGGGCGACCCGGAGCGGGCGGCGGAAATGTGGGCATCCCTCTCGCCCGATGAGCGGGCCGCGCTGGAGTTTCTCCACTCCGTTAGCGGGGCGGTGGCCTGGCCCACCTTCGTCCGCCGCTGGGGGCCAGTGCGGGATATGGGCCCGGGCCGCCTCCGGCAGGAGCGGCCCTGGGAGTCTCCAGCATCTACGGCGGAATCTCTCTGGTACCGGGGATTGGTCTTCCGCACCGTCGTGGAAGGCCCCACCGGCCTCTACGAAGTGGCTATAGTCCCGGATGAATTGCGGGCTCTTCTGCCACTCTCGCCCGTTCCCCTCTTCCGTCTGGAGCCGACGGCCCCACCACCCTCTCCCGTTTACCCGACCGACACGCTTCTGGATGACCTCTGTACCCTGTTGGCCTACTTCCAGGTCCGCCCGGTCCGCCCTACGACGGGCGGGAAGTGGCCGTCCTCCGCCGAATCGGACCTCATACGCTACCTGCGTGACCCCGGCCGGGAACGCTGGGCGTTCCTGAGCCACCTGGTCCGGCGCCTGGGCTGGCTGCGGACGGACCGGGCCGGGCATCTCCGCCCGACCCCGGAGCCGGTCACCGACTGGTTGCGGGCCTCTCCGGCTCATCAGCGGCTGGTGCTGGCTCGGGCCTGGCGGGAAGACCCTACCTGGAACGACCTCCGGCATGTCCCGACCCTGCGCCCAGAGGAGACCGGCTCCTGGCGCAACGACCCCCTCCTGGCCCGGGAGGCTGTCCTCCGATACCTGGCGGCCTGTTCCCCTGGGGAATGGTACCGTCTGGTGGACTTTGTCGCTGCTGTCAAAGAGGCCAACCCGGATTTCCAGCGGCCCGATGGCGACTACGACACCTGGTACATCCGGGACGCGGTCACCGGGGAGTATCTGCGGGGATTTGAGAACTGGGACCGGGTTGAGGGGGCGCTGGTTCGCTATATCATCACGGGGCCGCTGGCCTGGCTGGGGATGGTGGCGACAGATGGGGATGAAACCTGCTTCTCGCTCACGCCCACAGGCGCAGCCTTTCTGGGACGGGCGGAATTGCCTCAGGAGTCGCCCCCGCCACCGATGGTCATCCGGCCCGACTTTGTCCTGGAGGTCCCGGCGGGGCGGCGGTACGAGCGCTTCCAGGTGAGCCGCGTGGCCGAATGGCTCCGCATCGGCGATCCCTCCCTCTACCGGCTGACGCCGGCCTCGCTGGAGCGGGCCCGCCAGCAGCGCATCTCGCCGGAGCGGGTGGTGGCCTTTCTGGACGAGGCGACCGGAGGGCTGGTGCCTCCCGTGCTGCGTCGGGCGCTGGAACGCTGGGCCGGGCGGGGGCCGGAGGCCCGGCTGGAGTCAGTTGTCCTTCTGCGGGTTCAGGATGAGGCGCTGCTGGAGGAACTGGCAGCCGCGCCCGCCACCCGCCGCTATATCCGGGAAATCGTCGCTCCGACTGTCGCCCTGGTCTCCTCAGGTGATGCGGAGAAACTGGCGCAGGCGCTGATAGAACGGGGCATCCTGCCGGATTTCGGCCCTCTCTCTGGGACAAATCGGCAGGGAGAGAGTTGAGGCCTATCGCCCCCTCAATTGCCGTTCTACCTCCGCCAGCCGCACGTCCACCCCTTTCACCAATCCCTCAATCCCCAGTGTCTCCAGGTCTATCTGCACCAGCACTCGGATGTCCACCGGCAGCGACGTCTCCACCGCCAGCGTCCGGCTGATGGGGACCACCACTTCTATGTGGATGGGCACGTCGGCCTTGATAGGGACGCTGATCCGCCGTTCCCCCAGGAGCGGAATGTTCAGGGGTACCTCCACATCCGTGGAAATGGGCAGGACGGTGTGGATGGGGACAGCAAACTTTTCCCGGATGGGAATCTGGGCACTGATCGGGAAGGTCTCCTGGATGTGGATGGGGACTTCCACTGTCTGCCCGGGGAGGGAGGCGAGGGCGGCGCGGGTCTGGGTGACGGCTTCCAGCATACCCCGTTGCAACCGGGTGGCCTTGTAGTAGGCGGTACCGCCGACAACCAGGGCCGCCAGCGAGATGAGCAAACTGAGGGCAACCAGCAACGGGCCGACAACGCGTCTCATAGAATCCCTCCTGTCGTCTGAGTTTGGTCGTTCGTGCTCATTATCAGGGGAATCTGAACTCCCCGGGGGCCGGTAGCCGGGTCCAGCCCCAACATCACCGCAAAGGTGCGGCGGTCCACACCCTCCGCGATGAGACGGCGCAGGTGGCGGAATTTGACGAACTGCCAGCCGGCCCCCCAGACGGTGCGGGCCAGGCGCGGGTCCCGTCGGAGTTTCTCCGCCAGCAGTTCCGCCCGACCGCCGGGGAGGACCCAGCATGGGTGACCGCCGTGCGGGATGGACAGTTTGCCAGAGATGATGTCTCCCAGCGTGGCAGTGGCGGAGATGCGGAAGAGGTAGACATCCCGTCCCCGCTCTCGCCAGCGCAGGTCCCAGCCGCGCCCCCGGGCTGGGCGATAGTGCATCCGTCGCCCCAGTTCCTCTAAGTCCTGCCGCAGCGCGTCCAGTTCCTCCGCCCGTCGGGTTGG
This sequence comes from Anaerolineae bacterium, assembly GCA_034435815.1. Classification (GTDB taxonomy): domain Bacteria; phylum Chloroflexota; class Anaerolineae; order B4-G1; family DUEL01; genus SpSt-77. The sequence continues at coordinate 6,392 of DAOTWK010000435.1, forward strand.
GTCGTCTTCCTCCCGCAGGCGCCAGACCCCACCGTCCTCTATGCCATACGAGCGCATGCAGAGGAGGACCAGCGACGGCTCCGGAGTGAGAGGCCCGTCCAGAGCGCGGTAGACGGCCAGCAGAAGGTCGTCGGTCGCCTTTGGAGAGCCCTCCGTCAACAATGACTGAACGGTTTCCTCCACCCGGTCCGCCAGCGGAGGGTCCAGGCGGCTTTCATCCAGGTCAGGGAGCCAGAAGAGGTCCGCTTCCAGTGCCTCCAGTTCCAGACTCTCCCACCCTTGCCGGACGGCCTGGGCGATTTCCCCGAAGGGCCCGTTCCACCGACGTCGGGCCAGGTCGGTGTGGACGGCGGCGGTTAGGAGGAAACGGGGCGTCGGTTCGGCGCGCGCGCTCAGTGTTTTCCGGACCGTCTCAGCGACTGCGTTGGGGTCAGCCCCGTTGGAAGCAACGGCGAGGGTCGCCTCTACATAATCCGCCGTGGGGGCAGGGTTTGTCCCTGTTCCAGGGCTCACCTCTGCCTCAGGGGAGCGGCCACAACAGTTGCCCCTGCGGACCCACCGCCAGACCAGGCGGCATCCGACTTCTGTGCTGGCCCCCCAACCGACCAGGTCGTATCCGGCGGCGGAGGCAGCCTGGCAGGCCGAGGCGACCAGATTTTCGTCCGGTTCGGCGAAGAGGATGACGAGATGGCCATCGGGGGCCAGCAGCGGACCGGCAGCGGAGAGGGCCGCCTGGAAGGCTTCCTGATGCCGGTCCCATTCCAGGCGGCGGCGGCCCAGGAGGGGGCGCAGGGCCTGGGAGGCCGGGGATTCCCAGAGCCAGCCAGCCCAGAGCGCGCAGAGGGCCCAGAAGACCCCGTCCGGCCGGGGCGGGTCGGCCAGAATGAGGGAGACGGTACCCGGCGCCAGATGGCGGGGCACCTCGCGGGCGGGGAGCGGGAGGAGCGTGTAGGCTGGATTGGGGTCTGATAGGAGTTCCTTCAGCCCGGGCGCCCGTCGGACCGGCTCCGGGGCCCATTCCGATGCCCGCGCAATGGCCTCCTCCAGCAGGTACCAGACGTTCCGCTCCAGGAAGCGGGCGGGCGGGCGGAGGAGGCGCGGACGGGGCCGCTCCTCGCCGTGAGGATCCAGGCTGCTGGCGCGGTCCATGGTCTCCAGAAGGGCCCCTTGCAGCGCTGCGCGCGCCGAGCGTTCCAGTTCCAGTCCCTCCAGCCGGACCAAGATGTCCACCAGGGCGGAGAGATTGCGGGGGGTGTAGAGATCCACCAGTTCTCCTGCGCGAGCGCGGTGAGGGCTTTTGAGGGGCGCAACTCGGTCCAGGGCAAAGTAGTAGGCAAAACCCCGTCGGTCCAGGCGGCGGGCGGTCATAATGTCCGACTCGTCTGTCGGGCCCTCCCGGGCGCGCCTACAGCGGGGGCAGCGGACGGACTTGGCGTAGGGGTAGCGGGCTTCCCGGTCCCAGGCAAACCACTCCGCTGTCCCCTCACTGCCGCAGGTAGGGCAGCGGCTGCTGTAGAGGGAGAGGATGTGGCGGTAGAGGGGAATGGAGCGGCGGGCGGGGGTCTCTTTGGGCGCGTCGGCCAGGCGGGTGAAGGCGGCTTCCAGGTTCGCGGGGGCACCCTCCAGCCCCAATCCGGCAATTAGCAGGCTGATGGGATTGGCGTTGGTGCCGATGGCCCGGCAGCCAGCCCGAATCGCTTCTCTCAGGAAGGTGGGCCCCTGACAGAACAGGTCCAGCACCAGCGCGCCGGGCGACGCCAACTGTCGGATATAGCCGTCGGCGGCACCGACGGGGGTGGGGGGGCGGTAGCGGGCCAGCGGCCCTTCCACTACCTCCGGATGGCCGGGGACGAACCAGGCTATCTCTCCCATCTCTGCTCCCAGGACACGGGGACTGCCACGGATCAGCCCGGATAAACACCGAAGGCCCAGATGGCTTCTGGTATTAGTATACCATGGTCTCCCCACCGCTCAAGCCTTGACGAAAGAGAAGAATTGGATTAGAATATTGACCGTGGCCGGGCGGGCTTGCCCGCCTTTTTCATTAAATTGCGGGATTGGGAGGTATGATGGTACAACTGGAACTGAGCGCTCAGGCGCGCACGCTGGTCGGCAAACAGGTGCGCCGTTTGCGGAGAGAGGGATGGCTCCCAGCCATTCTCTACGGTCCGGATGCGAAGAGTCGGCCGCTGCAAATTCCGGCTGCGGAAGCGGAAGCGGTCATCGGTTATGCCGGCACCAGCCACTTGATCACTCTTTCTATCAGCGGCGAACCGTCTGCTTTTCAGGTGCTGGTGCGAGGGGTGCAACGGGACCCGATTCGGCGGTCTCTGCTTCATGTGGACCTCTACCGGGTGGAAATGGATAAGCCGATTACGATGGAAATCCCCATTGTTCTGGTCGGCTCCTCCCCGGTCGTGGAGCGCCGGGAAGGAATCCTGCTGCAGGGGAAGCAAACGCTGGAGATTGAGTGTCTCCCTCGCGACCTGATAGAGGCGGTGGAGGTGGACCTGAGCAACCTGACCGAGGTAGACCAGCAGATTACCGTGGGGGACCTGACGCTTCCTTCCACTATCCGGGTTCTGGATGACCCGGAGGAGATGGTTGTGCGGGTCACCCCGCTGGAGGTCGCTGAAGAGATTGAGGAGGCTCCTGCTCCGTCGGAGGCGGAACCGGAACTGGTCCGTCGCCGGAAGGTGGTGGAGGAGGAAGAGGAGTAGAGGCGACGGGTTACCGGGATGTCTTGCAGGGTAACGTGCCAGACACTTCAAAAGTGCCTGGCACGTTACTGCTCTCTGAAGGAATGGCGAGCCGACAAATCATGCAAATTCTCAAAGCGCCAGTGTTCTCATAGGGGCGTGGGCTTTGAGGAACGCCCTGGCGTTGAGGTGCATTTCAGTTTTATGGCGGAGCGCAGAGTATCGTCCATACTTGCGGAGATGGAAAAGATGTGGTAAAATCTCTATAGTCCAATACGGCTGCCGAGGTAGCTCAGCCTGGTAGAGCACCTGACTGAAAATCAGGGAGTCGGCGGTCCGAATCCGCCCCTCGGC
>DAOTWK010000436.1:0-4674 GCA_034435815.1 Anaerolineae bacterium
CGGATAAAAGCTACCCCGGGGATAACAGGCTGGTGAGGCCCAAGAGTTCACATCGACGGCCTCGCTCGGCACCTCGATGTCGGCTCGTCGCATCCTGGGGCTGGACAAGGTCCCAAGGGTTGGGCTGTTCGCCCATTAAAGCGATACGTGAGCTGGGTTCAGACCGTCGTGAGACAGGTCGGTCTCTATCCGGTGCGGGCGCAGGGGACTTGAGGGGAGCTGCCCTCAGTACGAGAGGACCAGGGTGGACAGACCTCTGGTGTGCCAGCTGTCCCGCCAGGGGCATCGCTGGGTAGCCATGTCTGGCAGCGATAACCACTGAAAGCATCTAAGTGGGAAACGCGCCCCAAGATGAGGTCCCCCACCGGGTTAACCGGGTAAGACCGCCGGGAGATTACCGGTTTGATAGGCGGGAGGTGTAAGCGCAGCAATGCGTTGAGCCGACCCGTACTAACGGTCGAGGGCTTGCCGTGATGCGGAGAAATTGGAGCCTCACTCATCTGACTCGGTTGAAGAGGTCCGCGGTAACCATAAGGGTTACCCTTATATAGGCCTCCTGGTGACTGGAGCGGCGGGGAAACACCCGGTCCCATCCCGAACCCGGCAGTTAAGCCCGCCAGCGCCGATGGTACTGGAGGGGCAGCCCTCTGGGAGAGTAGGTCGTTGCCAGGAGGCCTTTTTCTTTACTACGAAAAGTGCCAGGCACTTGCGAAGTGCCTGGCACTTTTTTGTTATCTCCTCGGCACCCACTTTACCGCATCAAAGCCGACACGCCGGGAGAGGTACGACTCAAAGGTGACATCCGCCAGGGAGACATAGTCATCCCGCGTACCCCGGAAACGGTAGGTCCCCAGCGAGACCCACTGGTTGCTGTACGCTGACTGGTTCACTGTCCGGAGGGTAAAACCGTCGGCGTGGGAAACCCAGTAGCGGGCCCGGGTGGAGGTGGCATTCTGGCCGGGGATGTGGACGAAGACCTCATACCAGCCGGCCCGCAGGCGGGGATACCAGCGGGCCCAGTTATAGTTGGTCCGGACTCTATCGTTGTTGTAGGTCCAGAGCATCCGCCCGTTGTAGCCGGTGTAGGCCACCCGCCAACTGGCGGCGCTGCCACCGGTCACGAAGCCTGCGTCGGTGTCGTCCACGATAACGGCTCCCGGTACCGGGGTGGGGGGCGTCGGTGTCGTACCGCCATCAATCCTCCTCCAGGAAAGTTTGGCGACGGCGTGCCCGGCCCGGTCGTAGTACTCCATTTTGACCGGGATATTTCCGCCTGGCAGGTAGATGTCTCCCACGTAGGTGGTTTCGGCTTGTTCCCGCCAGGCATCCAGGAGCAGGTGGTTATTGACCCAGAGGCGTCCACCGTCGTCCACAGTCATCGTGAAGCGGTACATCCCGGCGGGCAAGTCCAGGTTGCGGGTCCAACGGACGGAGAACTCATCGGCGTTGATGCCCGGCGCGGGAGAGCCCAGGCCCCAGTTAAAATTGATGCTGGCGTCGTCCCGGACCAGAGCGGGACTTCCTGAGAGGGTGGAGTTATTGTAGTATTCGCCGCGCCAGTTGGTGATGGCCGGTTGAGCAATGTCCCAGGAGAAGCGGATGACGGCATACCCGGTCCGGTCGTAGAACTCCACGATAATGAGGTGATGCCCCGCGCTGAGGGTCCGGTTCACACTGACAGTCCGGACCGGATGATCTCGCCATTCATTGATGATGAGCGCGCCGTCCACCCAGACGCGCACGCCGTCGTCGCTGGTGGCGGTGAAGCGGTAAGTGGCAGGGGATGGCACGTCTATGTAGCGGGTCCAGCGGGCGGAGAAGTAGTCCGCACTGACTTCCGGAGCGGGGGAGCCCAGACCCCAATCGTAATCCAGGTTCGCTTCGGCCCGCCAGAGGACGGGAGTACCCGCCAGGTCGGTGTTGTTCCAGTAAGATGCCTGCCAGACCGGGTCTGTATGCTGGGGGCCTGGCCCCTGGGCCGCAACCACCGAAGTCGCCAGTAGGGCCGTCAGAAGGCTCAGTAGAAAACAGGCCCGTTTTCGCATGATGTCCCTCCTTTCGTGAGCAAACGTCCTATACAATAGACGCCGAATACCGAATATTGGTTTCATTACCATTTTAGACCAAGGAGAAATGAGCGGCGTTTCATAGTCATAACAATTGCGTGACAGCCGGAGACGGAGCGCTTGCCCGAACGGGAGATAGTGGTATACTACAGCCCAGGATTTTGGGAAGAAAATGGGACGCGGACGAGCGCGGATGGGCGCGAATTTTGCATCTAAACCGCCTGCCAGGCCTGAAGCCGGTGCTACGTTCTTGATGCTTCTTCCTGAAACGCTGTGAGCCTGTTCAACGACCTGCCACTTGCCCTTCCTCCCGGTACGGTCACCTGGGCGGAGATAGACCTGGAGGCTATCAGGGCCAATATCCGGTCTTTCTGCCGGTTCGTGGGCCCGCAGGTTCAGGTCATTGCCGTCGTCAAGGCCAATGCCTACGGCCACGGCGCCGTGCCCGTCGCCCGGGCGGCTCTGGAGGCCGGGGCAGCACGGCTTGCTGTCCATCGCCTGCTGGAGGGGGCCGAACTCCGCCAGGCTGGTATCTCTGCCCCCATTCTGGTGATGGGCTACATCCCCCCCGACGGCGCCGACGAAGTGGTCCGCTGGGGACTGACGCCGACGGTCACCACGCTGGAGTTCGCTCAGGCCCTCTCGGCCCGCGCCCTCGCCGCCGGGGTGACCATTCCTGTCCACATCAAAGTGGATACCGGCATGGGCCGCTTTGGCCTTCTGCCGAAAGAGGTTCTACCTTTTGTCCGCGCGCTTTCCGCTCTGCCCGGTCTCTCTCTGGAAGGGCTTTTCACTCATTTCTGTACTGCCGACTCCACCGACCCGTCGTATATGCGGCTTCAGTTCCGGCGGTTCGTGGATGTGCTGGAGGGGCTGAACGGGGCCGGAATCTATGTCCCACTCCGCCATACGTGTAATAGCGCGGCAACAATGCGGTTTCCGGAGGCCCACCTGGACGCGGTGCGCCCAGGCATCTCCATTTACGGGCTGGACCCCTCATCAGAGTGGCCGCCGGTCTTCCCGCTCCGGCCGGCAATGACGCTGAAGAGCCGGGTGGTGCGGGTGCGGACGGTCCCGGCGGGCTGGGGCATCGGCTACGGTCGGACTTTCATCCCGGACCGACCTATGCGGGTGGCGTTGCTGCCGGTGGGGTACGGCGATGGCTATCATCGTATCCTCTCCAACCGGAGCGCCGTCCTGCTCCACGGACAGCGCGCGCCTGTCCTGGGGCGGGTCAGTATGGACCAGATTGTGGTGGACGTCAGCCACATCCCCGAAGTGCAGGAGGGGGATGTGGCGGTCATCTTCGGTCGCCAGGGGGAGGCCGAACTGCGGGCGGAGGAAGTGGCGGCCTGGGCGGAGACGATTAACTACGAGGTGACCACGTCTCTCCTGCCCCGCGTCGTCCGAGTATATACGGGATAGGACGCAGATAAACTCAGATTTATATTGGAGGAAACGATGCCACGCGTTCGCAACTTCGTCTCGGAGCGGATTGCTTCTGTGCCACCTTCGGGCATCCGCCGCTTCTTTGACATTGCGGCGACGATGGAGGATGTCATCAGTCTGGGCATCGGCGAGCCGGATTTCACCACGCCGGAGCCGATCCTGGAGGCCGGGATTGAGGCCCTGAAGCGGGGGGAGACTCACTACACGTCCAATTCTGGGCTGATGGAACTGCGGCGGGCCATCGCGGAGCATCTGGATCGCCTCTACGGGCAGACGTACAATCCGGCCAGCGAGATTCTTATCACGGTAGGTGTCTCGGAGGCGCTGTATCTGGCCTGCGCGGCGACGCTGGACCCGGGAGACGAGGTCATCATCCCGGAGCCGTGCTTCGTCTCCTACGCGCCGGAGGTCATTTTCGCAGGCGGGGTGCCGGTGATGGTGCCGACGTCGGCGGAGAATAACTGGCAGGTGACGGCGGAGGCGATTGAGGCAGTGGTGACTCCCAAAACGAAGGCGCTCCTACTGGGTTATCCCAGCAATCCGACCGGCGCAGTGATGACCCGGGAGCGACTGAACGAGATCGCCACCGTCGTCAAGCGGCACAATCTACTGGTCATCTCCGATGAGTTGTACGACCGGCTGGTCTACGACACCCAGCATGTCTGTTTTCCCAGTCTTCCGGGGATGTACAGCCGGACCATTTTGCTGATGGGGTTCTCCAAGGCATACGCAATGACGGGCTGGCGGATTGGCTGGGCCGCCGGACCGGCGGAGATTATGGAGATGATGCGCCGGGTTCACCAGTACACGATTATGTGCGCGCCCACCGTCGCCCAGTACGCCGCGCTGGTGGCAATTAAGGAAGGGGAGCCCTTCGTGGAAGAGATGCGGCAGGAGTACGACCGGCGGCGCCGCCTCATTGTGGGGGGACTTAATGAAATCGGGCTGACTTGTGTGGAGCCGAAAGGCGCCTTCTACGCTTTCCCGTCCATCGCGGTCACCGGGATGGACGATAATACGTTTGCTGAGAAATTGCTCCAGGAGGAGCGGGTCGCCGTCGTGCCCGGCAGTGCGTTCGGTCCCAGTGGGAAGGGATATGTTCGCTGCTCCTACGCGACGGCGTACGAGAAGATAGAGGAGGCGCTGGAGCGGATGCGGC